>VAZS01000157.1 GCA_005884855.1 Alphaproteobacteria bacterium
CTTCGCTGATCATCCATGACGCCGAGCTGGCGGAAGCCGCGGTATCGCTTGCGAGACTCTGCAACATCGATCCATCGCTGTTGCTGGGCCCCGGCGGCCGCGAGGACGCCCGGCGCAAGGCCGGCTCGTCCGGCAAGCCGGTGCTGCACACGGAAGTGCGCATCGTCAAGCCGGACGGCAGCGAGGCCGGCGTCGGCGAGCTCGGCGAACTCTGGGTCAGAGGACCGAATGTCACGCCGGGTTACTGGAACCGGCCGGACGCCAATCAGTCCTCTTTCACTGACGGCTGGCTGCATACCGGCGACGCCACGCGGATCGACGAAGAAGGATTTTACTACATCGTCGACCGCTGGAAGGACATGTACATTTCGGGCGGCGAGAACGTCTACCCGGCCGAGGTCGAAAACGTGCTGCACCAGCTTGCAGCCATCGCCGAAGCCGCCGTGATCGGCGTTCCCCATGAGCAGTGGGGCGAGGTCGGGATGGCCATCGTGGCTGTGAAATCAGGACACGCCGTTAACGAAGCGGAGATTCATGCGCACTGCGCCGCCAATCTGGCGCGCTTCAAGTGCCCTCGCCTGATCCGGTTCGTCGACGCGCTACCGCGCAACGCCACCGGCAAGATCCACAAGCCGACGCTGCGGGGCGAGTTCGGGGTGCCAGCTCCCATCGATAGCGCCAAAGCCAAAGCCTCGTAAGCGATCAATCGCGTTGGCGGCGGAAAGTGCTGAATTGAAACTTCTGCGTCGCGCGCCAGGGCGTGAAGTGTTCGTGCCGCCTGGTATCGATCAGCTCAAAGCCGCTTCCCAGCGTGGCGGCCAGGGCAGTTGCATCGTAGCGGCTGACGACGAGGCCGCTGCATCGTTCCGGCCCGTCCGGCGCGAAGGTAGCGATAATGGCATGTCCGCCCGGCCGCAAAGCGCGCCGAAGGCGGGCGATGTAAGCACTTTGGTCGTTCGGAAGGGTAAGAAAGTGGAACGCCGCCCTGTCGTGCCAGAGATCGTAGCTCTGCGGCGGCTCCCAAGCGGTCACGTCGGCTCTAATCCAAGTCACCCGATTGGCTTTTTCGCCCATGCGCGATCGCGCCGCAGCCAGCGCCGCAGCCGAGATGTCGAGTACCGTCAGGTGCTCATAGCCCCGCGACACCAGACAATCGGCCAGCCGCGAGGCTCCGGCGCCGATGTCGATGATGGCAGAGGTTTTGGTCGCTCCGACAAAGTCGATCAGTTCAAGAGAGAGCGCCGGAGTTTCCTGAAACCAGCTCACCTGATCTTCGCCCTTGGTGGTGTAGACGCCCTCCCAGTGGCTTTGACGGCTAGCTTCGCTCATCAATTTTCCTCTTCGCCAAACGGCCGATCATGCATAATAGCGGGGATCGGGGAAATTGGGCCGAGTTTTTCTTGCAGCTTTTTCTTGCAGCTTCGAAAGCTGCTCCCCGGAACCGGCGCGCGCGCGACTGTTACCGGAGTATTTTGGTCTTGTCGGATGGTGGCGCGGTTCCCAAGTAAATGGTCTGGCAATAACGTTAGCAGGTGCTGTGATCATGGACTCCCAGTTTCACTATTTGCCGCTCACGCCGGGATTGTTCTCCATCCTGGTGTTTTTGGCGGTGGGTCTGGTCATCCTGATTCAGCTTCGCATTCTCCGTTATGCCTATATGCGCCTCGGCGTCGGGCCGGGGGTCGCCCTGCTTCTGTTGTTTGGCTCGCTGATCGGCAGCTATTTCAATATTCCGATCACGGTGCTGCCGGGCACGCCGGTCCGATCGGGACAGATCGTGGAATTCTTTGGCATGCAGTATGTCGTGCCTGTCGTCGTGCAATGGCCCGGCACCGTGCTCGCGGTGAATGTCGGCGGCGCCGTCATTCCGACCGTGATGTCCACCTATCTGGTTATTCGATATCAACTCTGGCTCAAGGCCGCGGTCGCCACCGTCGTGATCGCCTTAATCATCCATGCCATGGCCACGCCTGTTGCGGGAATAGGCATCGCGGTGCCGGTGTTTGCGCCGGTCGTGGCAACGGCAATCCTTGCCTTTCTCCTGTCCCGCGAATATGCGCCGCCGCTCGCCTATATTGGCGGCTCGATGGGGACCTTGATCGGCGCCGATCTTCTCAATCTCGACAAGATCAGCGGTCTTGGCGCACCGGTCGCCTCGATCGGGGGCGCAGGCACTTTCGATGGAATATTCCTGACAGGAATTCTTGCGGTCCTGCTTGCGGGCCTTGCCTCGCCATCGCGCCCGCGGCCGGCGTGGTAGGTTGCCCTTCTCGCTGAGTCCTCATAATAAGAAATGAAAAGTCGCATAGATGGCGGTCCGCAGCCGATCGTCTTTACAAAAAGAAGGCAGGAATCAAGCCTATGGAAGCTCAGATAACCGCCACGTCCGCCTCGGTTGGAAAATGGTCACCTCCGTCCGACGCCAGCGACATCGTCAAAAGCGTTCATGCGATGCTCCATCCGCGCAACATCGTGCTGGTCGGAGCTACCGATAAGCCGGGCAACTACGCCGAGCGCATCTGGACCAATCTGATCAAGTATAAATTCGAAGGCGGCCTTTATCCGGTCAATTCCAGGCGTGAAACGATCTGGGGTGTTCCCTGCTTCAAGGATTTTGCGAGCCTGCCGGAGAAGCCGGATCATGTACTGGTTCTGGTGCCGGCGCGCTTTGCAGTCCAGGTGATCCGGGATGCCGCGGCCGCGGGCGCGCGCTCGGCAACCATCGTGACCTCTGGTTTTAGCGAATTGCAGGACGTTGAAAGCCAGCAGCTCGCCACGCAATTGCAGCAAGCCATCCGCGAGACAGGGCTTGCGGTAACCGGTCCAAATTGCCTCGGCAATCTCAGCGCCGGCGAAAAATTATTCACTAACATCGACGACCGCATCGTCACCATGGAAGCCGGACCCGTTGCGATCGCCGGTCAATCCGGCGCGATCGTGATGGCTATCCGCCAAGCGCTGGAAGATCGCGGCGTTGGAGTGGGCTATATGGTCACGACCGGAAACGAGGCCGGTCTCGAGACGCCCGACCTGATGAGCTATTTCGCGGCCGACCCTTCCATCCGTGTGATCGTGGTTTACCTGGAAGGCGTGCGCAACACCAAGGTGTTCCGCGCGGCCTGCAAGGCGGCGCGCGCGGCTGGCAAGCCCGTGATCGCGCTTAAGCTTGGAGCCTCGGAGGGCGGACGCGCCGCCGCCATGGCGCACACCGGCGCGTTGGCCGGCTCGATCGAGACCTTCGATGCCATCTCGACGCGCGAAGGGGTGATCCGCGTGCGCGGGCTCGACGAATTGATCGCAACCACCGAATGCTTCGTCCATGCCGATCCACCGAAAGGCGACCGCCTCGCGGGCGTCACTTTATCGGGCGGCAAGCGTGGCCTCCTGATCGACGCGTTCCACTCGGCCGGCCTGAATTTTGCGACCTTGAGCAAGAATGCCAGCGAGAAGCTTGCAAGAATGCTGGGGCCCGGCAGCATCGTGGGTAATCCGCTCGATGCTGGCTTTGCCGCCGTGGTCGATCCTTCCGTTTATATGGAATCGATCAAGATCATGATTGACGATCCCGACACAGACATCGTCGTCATCGACTCCGAACTTCCCAAGGCGCCGCACGAGTTGCGCGAGCGGAATTTGCGAATCGTTAATGACATGGCCGGAGCCGCCAGCAAGCCGGTCGTCTATATCAGCGCGATGTCGATCGGTTTCACCGAATTCACCAAGACCTTGCGCAAGTCGCTGCCCCACATCGCGGTGATGCAGGGGCTGGATCGGGCGGTGGGCGCGATCAAGTCGCTGATTGATTATGCCTCGCTGCGCAAGGTGGTGCCGGACATTGAGTCGAGTTCCAGCGCATCGGCGCGCGCGACGCTTGAGCGCACGCTGAAGAACGCTACCGGCGCAGCATTGGATGAGGTCGCCTCGAAGAAGCTGCTGAAGGCTTACGGCATTCCGGTGTCAAAAGAAGAGATTGTGCAAACGGCGGCCGATGCGGTGAAAGTCGCGACCAAAATCGGCTTTCCTGTTGTTGCCAAGGTGGTCAGCGCGGAGATTTTACACAAGTCCGACATTGGCGGCGTGGTGCTGAACCTCAACAGCGCAGCCGAAGTCAGGAAAGCGTTCAACGATATTACGGCGAGGGTGAAGAAACTGAAGGGCAAGCCGAAGCTCGATGGCGTCCTGATCGCGCAACAGGTCAAGGCCGAGCTCGAGCTTGTCATAGGCACCGCGCTCGATGCCGAAATGGGCCCGGTGGTGCTGTTCGGAACCGGCGGCGTCGATATCGAACTCATGAAGGACGTCGCCTTGGCCGGCGCTCCGCTCGATGCCGCCGAGGCCAAAGCACTGATCAACCAAACCAAGGCCGGCGTGAAGTTGAAGGGTTATCGCGGCAAGCCGGCGCTGCACGAGCCTTCGGCGGTGAAGGCGCTGGTCGGAATATCCAATCTGATGGCGGATGCCGACTCCCGCATCGCTTCGATCGACATCAACCCATTTTTGATCAATACCAAGACGGGCGTCGCGGTCGACGCCCTGATAGTGCTCAACAATGCCGCCGCCGAACGCGCCGCCGCTCATTGAAGCCGGGGCGAGGCGGCTAGACTTGCGAGGCGCGCGGCGAAGTGGCGTTTGTAGAAAGTCGTGGCGTTTGAAATGATCATAGAAAATCAGGCCATGGTTACAGACGCGGTCCTCGAAGCCGTTGTCCGCGCGGAGGATCCGCGTCTGCGGGAAATATTGCTGGCGCTAGTCCGGCATTTGCATGGCTTTGTACGCGAGGTTCGCCTGAGCGAACGCGAGTTCCAGGAGGCAACAAGAATTATCGCGGCGCTAGGACAAAAGACCACGCCGGCGCACAACGAGGTGGTGCTGATGGCAGGCTCGCTCGGGGTGTCTTCACTGGTCTGCCTGCTCAACAACGGCAACGATGGCCAAACCGAAACCCAGGCCAACCTGTTGGGGCCGTTCTGGCGAGACGATCAGCCGCCAACTGCAAGCGGGGATACGTTGGTGCGCTCGCCCACGCCCGGCCCGGGGCTGACGGTTCGCGTCTCGATTGAGGATGACGGAGGACATCCTGTCGCGGGCGCCGAAGTCGACGTTTGGCATTCCTCGCCTGAAGGGCTCTATGAGAATCAGGATCCAAAGCAGGCCGAGATGAATTTACGCGGACGTTTTGTATCCGACCAGGCCGGGCGCCTTCATTTCCGCAGCGTGAAGCCTTCGGGATATCCGATCCCTATCGATGGACCGGTAGGTCAACTGGTGAAGGCCACCGGTCGGCACAACTACCGGCCGGCGCACCTGCACTTCATGATCTACAAGCCCGGTTTCAAAACATTGATCTCGCAAATTTACTCGCCGGACGACCCGCATCTTGATTCGGACGTGCAGTTTGGCGTCACGCGCGCTCTCATCGGCGACTATGTTCGTCATGACGAGCCCTCG
>VAZS01000158.1 GCA_005884855.1 Alphaproteobacteria bacterium
GAGCATGCGTGTATCTCCTTCACCATAAGTGCCGCCACATAGTCCTCCTGGTCGGCTAGTCAGAGGCTGAGGTCGGGGCTGGTTCCCCATGTTTGCGCACTTGTTGTTTTGGCTTCTGCTGCCAATGCCGCTTTAGCTTTCTCGTAGATCTTCTTATAGAAGCATCGGTCCTCAGGGTGGTTTGTCTTCTTGCAGGTGCTGCATGGGGGGTATTTTCTACTGCCTTTTCTGTTGTTAGAGTTGCTGTTGGAAGTGTTGCCGCCCGAATTATCACTGGAGTTGTTGTTGTTGTCGTTGGTGGACTCCTTCTTTGACTGGCAGTTTCTGGCAATGTGGCCGGGGCGGTTGCAGTTGTAGCATTTCCGAGTATTACTAGATTTGCTGATGCGGTGGGAAGCCTTGAGGGCATTATCACCCTTATTATTGCTCCCACTTTGAGGTTTTTCTGCGTTTCGTCGTTGTTCCTCATCAACTAGCTTAGTGTAACAGTATATTGGATCGGTTCCTTTGTCAGCTGCCTCAATTGTTTGGACAGTGACTGTGTAGTCAGAAGGCATGCTTTGAAGCATGGCGATTGCGAGTTCCGAATTTGTGAGCGGGCGCTCAGCTTGACCAATTTCTTGAGCTAATTGTTGCAGTCGTTCTAGGTGGTCTGACATGCTTTTCGAGCTGTCGTATTTGAGGGACGTAAATTCCCTCCTTAGTCGTCCAATATTAGCAGCCGTGTTTCTGCCAAATGTCTCTTTAAGGACCTTCCAGGCTGTAGCAGGATCCGCCTTGTATGGCTCTATGTGGTGTCTAAGCTTCTCTCCTATAAGTCGGCCTAAAACACCAATTGCTTCGTCTGCCTTTTCCAACCATGCAAGGAGTTCAGCAGAGGGCTCAGGCACGGTCGTAGTTGATTCAGTCTCAGTTGCAGGTGTAGCTTCAGGAGATGCAGGTCGTGGCTCAAGGCCACTGACAATTCTCCAGAGCTTCTTTTCTCGTAGGGCATACTCAGCATCGCTCTTCCAGGTCTGGTAACTGACCCCTGTAAGGGCCTTGATTTTTGGGAAAAAGCTGGACTCGGATTTGGTCATTGTAATGAGTATTGGGAAAGATGTTAAGATGTAAAGTGTAAGGTGTTTTGAGGATATGTTTTTCGATTTCGATTTCGATTTCGTGTACGCAGGGAAGTTATTGCCTATCCGGGCTCATAACCTATTGCAACATGTAGATATTGGGAAGGTTATATCGATTGTTATTGTTCTTCAGTTATCTGTCTCGAGTCACTGGGATGAGAGCATCCCTTATATACATGATAACAGTCTTCTCGAATATTCTTCCTGATATTCATAATCTTCTCGAATGTTCCTACTGATGCTTATGATCTTCTAGAATGTTCCTACTGATACTTATGATATTCTTTCTTACGAATACCATTGTGGCAAATAGTAGGTGCTCGAACATTCCAGAATGTTCAGGCTGTTTGTTGTGTCACATGACCATAATGTGGCGCCCAATACGAGCGAACTTCCAACACTCCCCCTGAGCGAGTATTCCATTTAGCTTGACCAGACTTCCATGCCCATAGCTTTGGTGAACCTTTCATGCTTTTCTGGTGGCAGTGCTTTCGTCAGGATATCTGCTGTCATGTCGTTGGTACCACACTGAACAAGTTGGATTTCTCCAATTTCTGATTGTTGGCGTAGGTAGTGGTATTTGACGTGGATATGCTTTGTCTTGGAGTGGTTTGCAGGGTTCTTTGTGAGGGCTATGCAGCCAGTGTTGTCTTCATATATCGTTATTGGCTTCTCGCTAGGAATAGGTATGCCTGATACTCTGATGTTGTCAAGAAGTAGCTGTAACCATGCTGCTTCTCGTGCTGCTTCAAAGCCGGCTATGTACTCAGCATGGGTTGTTGATGTTGCAACGGTTGATTGTTTCTTGCTGCTCCAGCAGATTGCTCCGTTTCCCATGAGGAAGGTGTACCCTCCAGTTGATTTGGCGTCGTCGATGTCTCCAGCAAAATCTGAATCAGCGTATCCATGCAGCTCCCCCTGACAGCTACTATATGTAATTCCTAGTGACTTAGTACCTTGCAGGTACCGAATCACTCTTTTTGCTGCTATCATGTGGGTAATTGATGGGTCTGCATTAAACTGACTCAGTTGCTGGACGGCAAATGCGATATCCGGTCGTGTTCCAAGCATAGCATACATTAGGCTTCCGACAAGGTGTTGGTATTCGTGTTTGTTGACCGAGGGCTCTGAGCCTTTCCGCGTTTCCAGTTTTCTTCCTGGGATCATAGGCGTCGATACTGCGTTGCAACCCTCCATTCCAGCTCGCTTGATAACTGCGTTGATGTAGGCTGTTTGGTTGACATGGATTGTTTGATTCCTTCGATCTCTGATTATATGCATACCGAGATAGTGATTGATCTCCCCCAGATCTTTCATATCAAATTCACTAGAGAGAGCCTTTTTCACTTCTTCCATCAAGCCTTTGGTTTTTGCCACGATTTTCAAGTCATCGACGTACACAGCAATCACTAGGTTGCTTCCAACATAGAGGCTGTGATCCGCATCAGAACGTACGAGTTTGAGATTCTTAGATGTGAGAAATGTATGGAGCTTCTGGTACCAGACCCTGGGGGCTTGTTTCAGACCGTACAAGCTTTTCTGTAGCTTGCACACGATATCTTTGTTGTTAGTGTCCACTGCAACTCCTTCTGGTACCTCCATATATATCTCCTCATCGAGATCACCACACAGGAATGCTGTCTTCACATCCATCTGGTGGATTTCCCAGTCAGCTGCAGCTGCTAGCATTAGCAATATTCTCAAAGTGGTAAACTTCGCAACTGGGGCAAACGTCTCAAAATAGTCAATGCCAGGTCTCTGAGAGAACCCTCTTGCCACCAGTCTAGCTTTGTGACGGATAATCTTTCCAGTCACATCTCTTTTAAATTCGAAGCACCACTTGCAAGTTACCAGCTTTCTATCCGCTGGACAGCTTGAGCGTTTTATTAGGGTAAAGGTTTTGTTTTTCGCCAGTGAATCAAGCTCGCTTTTTATAGCTTCCTTCCAGGCATTGCCATGCACTGGATCATTCACGGCCTCATCGAACGTCTCAGGTTCGATCTCTGCATAGTCTGCTGACAATGCACGTTCTTTTTGTATTTGCTCCGCCTTCTGCGTGAGCCTTCGAATCCTCCTTGATTTCCTCAATGGTACGTCTACCATCATCTCACCCACAGACTCTTGCTGCTGGGTCTTTGGCTCTTCAGGGGTTTTTGGGTTTTTAGCCAGATCAGAGGGAGGTTCGGACTCCAAACCCCCTTCAAGAGCTTGGACATTGCCTACTTTTGGCCCTATAGCCTCAAGGTCTTCGTTATTATTGCCTACTTTTGGCCCTATAGCCTCAAGGTCTTCGTTATTATTGCCTACTGTTGGCCCTATAGCCTCAAGGTCTTCGTTATTATTGACTTCCATATCGCAATGGTCGTCCTCAAGTTCTTCCGAGTCAGACTGGTCATCTGAAACGGGTGGCAGTTCATTCTCTCTCAGCTCAGGTTCTTCAAGCGTGAGATCTCTTTGGGTGTTCTTTGTTAACTGCCTTGCGGGTCTTTCAGATTCGACGAACCTGACATCTCGTGAGACATACATTCGTTTGTTTTCTGGGCACCAGAGCCGGTATTGTGTAGTTGTTATTTCATATCCAACAAGGATGCAAAGCTTTGAGGTCCAGTCAATTTTTGTTCGTATTTCTTTTGGCTCATGCATGTATGCCGCGCATCCGAATATTCGTAGATGTTTAAGGTCTGGTTTTTCCTTGTGCCATGCCTCATAAGGTGTCATATTGTTAAGTGCTTTTGTGGAGCTGAGATTCTTCAAGTAGTTAGCTGTAGCTACTGCCTCTGCCCAGAATTCCTTTCCAAGCCCTGCATCATGGAGCATTGCTCTTGCTCGTCCCAGTAGAGTTCTATTTAGTCGCTCACTGACTCCATTCTGCTCAGGTGAATATCTTGCGGTTGTTTCTAGCTCAATACCTTCTGTTGTCAGGTATCCTGTCATCTCAGAGCCAATATACTCACCACCTCGGTCTGAGCGTAGTGACTTGATTTTCAGAGAGAGCTTTCTCTCTACCAAGGCCTGGTATTCTTTGAAAGCTTCCAAGACTTGCTCTTTTCGTCGAAGGAAGTAGACCATTGAGTATCGGGTTTTGTCATCTGTGAAACTCACAAAGTATCTCTTGCCCGAAAGTGACGGTATGCTGATTGTCCACAGACATCCGTATGAACTAGGTCAAGGCGTTCTGGTCTTCTCCTTGCTGGTGTCTTATTTGGCTTTCGATGTTGTTTTCCGTAGATGCAACTTATAC
>VAZS01000159.1 GCA_005884855.1 Alphaproteobacteria bacterium
AAATCAAAACTGGCAAGCGCGGCGGCTGGAAAGTCAGCCACGGCGGCAACCCGCCGAGAGGTCCGGTGATCGCCAAGAAGCCGCCGTCCGGACCTCCATTCGTCATTACCCGTGGCGGCAATCCGCCGAGAGGCCCAGTTGCCACGTCAGCGAAGGGTCTTCCTCCTGGCACGGCGACTGTCTCCAATGGTCGCGTCAAGCTGTACATCCCAAATTCGACGTACGGGTTGACGGTGACCAAGAATCCATCAGGCACCATCACGGTATCGAACGGCGATCCGACGCGTTCGGTGACCCTGCCCGGCGGTTCGGTCACCGTATCCGGCGCCAGCATCACAAATCTCGGGGGTGGCCCGGGGGTTCAAATTGTCCGCCAGCCGAACGGCGACTTCTCAGCCGCCGCCAGCCTCCCGCCCAGCGCGCCGCCGAAAGCCGCTCCTCTGCCGGCAGGCACAGTCAGCGGCGGGCCCAAGGGTGGTATTGCAGGCGCCCTCGGCAGCGGAATCGTGGATGGGGTCAAAGACGTTGGAAAAGCCATCGGAAATGGAGCTGAGACCGTGATCAGCGTGGGGTCACCTACACCCGGGACCGCTGGGGCCGGCGGCCTGAAGACCTCAACAACGAGGCAGCAGTAAACTGGTGCAAGCGCGCCGACCGTTCGCGTTTGTCAGCGCGAACGGCAGCGCGGCTTATTGCTGTCGGTGTTACGAATGGCAGCCGCACATGCTACCTGGTTCGGATCGGCGTGTCCTTTAGCCCGTTGTTGTCATAGGCCTTGCGCAACGTTCCGTTTGATGTGACCTCGATCATGAATTTGGTCGCGAATGCCAGCGCCAACGGATGATTTGGCGGCACCGCCACCGCGGTCACCGTCTGCTTGAAGGTTTCATCCAGCACCCGAGTGCCCGGAATCTTTCTCGCCATCGCATTGAGCTGGTCGCGCGACAGCGCGAAGGCGTCGATCTCGCCATTTTTGAGCAGCCCGAAAATCTCGTCATAGGTCTGATAGCCCGTGACTTTGGCGTTCTTTAGATGCGCGATCGCGCCTCGCATCGTCGTGGTGTTGTTGACGGCGGCCACCTTGACGCCGGGCTGGTCAAGCATTTGAAAATTAGTCACCGATGAACCGGGCTTGACGATGTAGGTCGCGTCCGCAACCTCGTAGGCAGGCCCGAACGACATCTTTGCCTCGCGCTCCGGGTCCTTGGGCATGAAGCTGACATCCCAGGTGCCCTTCGACACGGCATCGACGATCTGCCCGGAATTTTGATGCGCGACGTACTCAACGGGAATGCCGAGCTGCGCCGCCATCTCCTTGCCGAGGTCGACGGGCACCCCGGCATAACCTCCGGCTTCGTTTTTGGTGGACCAGAACGCACCGCCCGCCGGGCTGATCGCGATCGCCACTCTCAGCTTGCCGGTTGGCGCGATTTCATCTTTCAGGGCATCTGCGCGCGTTGGGCCGGTCATCACGACAGAGACTCCCAAAGCAAGACCGGCAACCCAAAGCAAACCATCATTGAACATCTTATCTCCCCTCCCTTGGCTCGTTGAATGATCGAGCCTTTAACGAGCATTGTGGCCGATTGGAGCAAGCGTTGAAACCCAAATTCCCGCACAGTTAGGCAAATATCAGGGGGCATTGTTGTCAGGGTGCATGCGAGCCTCGGTGGAATACGGCTACTCGCTCATAACCGTTCGGGCCCTAGTGGCGAATGCCATGCTGACTGATCAGCAGCAAGAGAATGATGCAGGCGAGGATAGCGGCGAGCAATTTCCAGAACAGCCGCGGATTGCGCTCGATCAGCGGCGTGGCGGAAGCATTGAGGTATTGAATCTCCGCGTTATAGTCCGTTGCGGAGTTGTATCTCAACTTGCTGAACTGCGACCTGGTTCGGGCTTTCGCAACCTGTGAGCCATACGGCAGTTTTCCCGTCAGCATCTGATAGGTAATCACGCCTAGCGAGAACATGTCGGAGCGCGAGGAGCCGCTCTCGCCTTGGAAATACTCGGGGGCGGTATATTGCACCGTGCCCAACACCTCGTCTCGACGATCCGAGGGGACGGTCTGGGCGACGCCTGTGATTTTGGTAGAACCAAAATCGATTATCTTTGCCGTTCCCGTCTTATCGATCATGATGTTGTCGGGCCTGATGTCTTGATGCAGCATCTCCTTGCGGTGAAACGCGCGCAAGCCTCTGGCTATTTGCTCGACGATGCCGCGCACGGTTTCCAGCTCCGGCTTCGGATGATCGATCATCCATTGGGTGAGGGTTTGTCCGTCGATGAATTCCGTCGCAACGTAAAGGTAGTTACGCTTTCTCGAATGCAGGCACGGCTTCAGCACATGCGGGCTGTCGATGCGCCGGGCGACCCACTCTTCCATCATAAACCGCTTCAAGTAAGCCGGATCGCCGCGCAAATCGATCGAGGGAATTTTTAGTGCAACCACAGCATCGGTCTCGGTATCGACCGCCAAGTAAATGTGACTGCGAGCGCTGCCATGCAGCTCCCGGACAATTCGATATCCGTCGAACACCGCCCTCGCCTCAAGCAGCGGCGGCAGCGGCAGTTCATGCGAATGCCCGAACACTTCACTGGCTTCGCCATCCGGCAACTCATCGATCCGGACGATCTGGACCGTGAGGTTGTCGACGCTGCCGCGCTCAAAGGCGTGGTCGACGATGAGTTTTGCAGCCCGGTCCAGGTCGTGCGGATTTTGGTTTATCGCACCCGCGATGAAGCGCGGCATGGCGTGCTCGTAAACCCCGTCAGTTGCCAACAGGAAGAGATCGCCCTTCTCAATCTGCAGAGCCTGATAGTCGATCTCGATTTGCGGATTGATACCCAACGCGCGACTTAGGTAATTTTGTTCCGACGAAACAACCAGCCGATGATCCTCGGTAAGTTGCTCAAGCGCATTGCCCGACAGGCGGTAAATGCGGGAGTCGCCGACATGGAAAATATGCGCGGTGGTGGATTTGATGACCATTGCGCTTAATGTGCAAACATACCCCTTGTCCCTATCGTAGGAGTACTGGCTTCGCCGGGTTTGGGAATGCAGCCACGAGTTGGTGGCGGCCAGCACCCGTTGCGCCGACGTCTTTACGGACCAGGATTCCGAAGTGCAGTAATAGTCGGTCAGGAAACTCTTGACCGCCGACTCGCTCGCGATGTGGCTGACGTTGCTGCTGCTGATCCCGTCCGCCAGCACGATAGCGATGCCCTTCAGGCTCAACAGCGGCTCGCCCGGAGTCAACGCGCCATGGAAATCCTGATTGGTCTGTTTGCGACCTTTGTCAGAATGCTGCCCGATCGATATTTGCAATTCGCCTGGCATGCATGCCGCCAAAAAAAGAGGAGCCTCACCTTACTTGAGGCAAGGCTCCCTGGCTTTGATCAAATCACGCAGCGACTCGCGCCGGCGCCGCCCTGAGTTCGCGCTTCGGCGCGGTCCTGACGTGAGTGGCATACAGGGTCAGCCCGGTGAACGACAGCCCGCCGACCAGGTTGCCGACCACCGTCGGGATTTCATTCCAGATGAAGTAGTCCAGGATCGAGAAATGTCCGCCCATGATCAGCGCCGAAGGAAAAAGAAACATGTTGACGACGGAATGCTCGAATACCATGGCAAAGAACACCATGATCGGCATCCACATCGCAATCACCTTGCCGGGCACTGTAGTGGAGATCATGGCGCCGACCACGCCAGTGGAGACCATCCAGTTGCAAAGCATGCCACGAATGAACAGCGTGAGCATTCCGGCGGCACCGTATTTCGCATAGCCAAGCGTACGCGCCTCGCCGATGCCGGCCAGGACTGCGCCGACCTTGTCTGGCGGTGTCGAGAAGCCGTAGGTGTAGACGATCGACATCATCACCGCGACGGTCAACGCACCGAGGAAATTACCGATAAATACCAGGCCCCAGTTTCGCAGGACACCAGCGATCGTCACGCCCGGCCGCTTGTCGATCAATGCAAGCGGCGTCAGGACAAAAACCCCGGTCAACAGATCGAACCCGAGCAAATACAGCATGCAGAAGCCTACCGGAAACAGAATGGCGCCGATGATCGGATAGCCGGTCTGGACAGTGACCATGACCGCAAACGCAGCAGCCAACGCGAGGATCGCGCCTGCCATATAGGCCCGGATCACCGTGTCTCGAGTAGACATGAAGACTTTGGATTCGCCGGCATCCACCATCTTGGTGACGAATTCTGAAGGCACGAGATATGACATTAGGCTTCCCTTTGTTTCGCAGCGAGTTTGAAGCAACCGATTGCCCGAGATCGCAGCGCGGCGTTTCGACATTTGCGTCGCTTGCTATCCTGGGTTCTGATTAGGATCCGATCGGACATGGGAAGCACGCCCTGCTGAACAGGCATCGCGGCCCCAAGCTTCCCGATGAGTTGCTTTGAGGTGTCACCGAGTTCCAGCCGAGCATGGCCGGAACGATGCATCGGATCGCAGTCTTCGTTGACTGCCGAACAGGCAATGCAATCGACATGCCAGTGCCAGGTGCAATGGGAACACCTGAATTTGCTTATTTATTGGAGATCTTGGAGATGCAGCGCCAGCGCTGCCGGGATTTTGTGCACTTGCACATACCCGGCGCATGACAGCAGGTTGCGCGAGCTACCGGGCGTTATGACTGAACGCGGTTCTCGTCGGTCCCTATCACGCTCTAGCTGTTTGCCTCGGGCGCCCTCACCTTGATCTCGGCAGGCAGAATGATGGCCGCCGCGATCACCAGCAGACACAGCCTGCAAAGGCGTGCAGCATGGTGACGAAACCGCCCTGTTGGTACAGCCATGCTACCAGGCCCACGGATGCGCCAGCCGCCGTGAACCCGACGAAGTAGCGCACCGCATAGGCGCGCGAACGCCATTCCTCGCTGGTGTATTTGCCGACCATGGCGTCATTAACCGTCACCTGGCCGAACGCTCCCATCACAATGCCGATGGCGGCGATGATCAGCGGCAGGTTGGATAGCGTTGCCGCCAGATACAAAAACGGCGCCAGCACGAACGACAGCGGCAGGCTGACGGCTTTGAGCGAATAGCGGTCGATCAGCTTGCCGATGGTGTATTGCGTCGCCGCGCCGAACACATAGACGCAGGCCGCGATCACACCTAACAGCGCCGGGCTCTCGGTCAGCTCAGCCAGCCGCTCCGCGAACAATTTAGGCAGCGCCACCGTGACCGCATTGAAAGTGGTGGAAATCGCAATCACCACGATCAGGAGGGCCACAATCACTCGCCACATGTCCTCTCTGGCAACACGCGCCTGCGCCGCCGCCTGCCTGTGGCCGGAGCGGTTTTCGTGAACCACTGTGCGCATGAAGGTCAGACCGATCATGACAGTGACGATACCTGGAATGATGGAACAGACCGATCGCCAGCAGCGCCGCGCCGAGCTGCAGCGGCGTCTGCACCAGCCCCACCGCGATCATCGATGCCCCGATACCGGAAAAGAAGATTGCCATCATGTGTCGGCGGCTCCAACGGTCGCCAAGCCAGCCGGTCAGTAGCGATCCCGCGCCAAAGGCGACGAAACCCGGAGTGGCGTAGGGCAGCAGCTCCGAATAGGCCATGCCGAGGGCGGGCCCCATCACGATGACCGCGGCGGCAAAGATCAGCATCGAATAGTGGTCGATGAAATGCGCCGCGTTGACGAAACCGATCACCCGGGCCGGGCTGTTCATGTGGTCGAATCCCCTGAAGTCCTGCTGCTGTCCTGATTGGAGTTATCTTATCTTAAGCCAATCGCTCACGCGCGCTTGATTGTGATCGGGGTTGGGCTAAATCCTGTGTAAGATTCGGCTGGATCTGGATTTCGACCCCTACATGAGCAGCAACGCCTTTTTCTCGGACCTTCTCACCTCGATTTCCGAGCGCGGCCGAACACTGCTCCGGCGCGCAGGCCCCTCCGAGCCAAAGCGGGATGGGGCCGAGCTGATCTCATTATGCGAGGCGCTGGTGTCAGGCCGGGGCGAGGCCTCCGGCACTGCGATAGCGGGCGAGATTCTCGACCGATACCGCCATCTCAACGACGCCCAGCGGCTGGCATTCTTCGAGGCGCTGACCCGCGACTTCGGTCCGGACCGGGAAAAGCTCGCCCGTGCGATAGAGAGCTGGCGCGCGCGGAGAAGCGACGAAGACGCCAGCGATCTTCATTTCGCTTCCGAGCCGCGGCGGCAGGAACTGGTTCGGCGGCTGAACCGAGCCCCGGGCGGCACCAGCGACCTGGTGGCAATGCGCGCCGATTTGCTGCGGCTGATGAACGGCCACCGCGAACTCGCCGCGCTGGACCGCGACGTGTCCCATTTGCTGTCATCATGGTTCAACAGGGGGTTCCTCGTGCTGCGCAGGATAGATTGGTCGACGCCGGCGAACATCCTGGAGCAGATCATCCGGTACGAGGCAGTGCATGAAATCCGCGACTGGGACGACCTGCGCCGCCGAATCGACCCGATCGACCGGCGCTGCTACGCATTCTTCCATCCGGCCCTGGTTGACGAGCCCCTGATCTTCGTCGAGGTGGCGCTGACGGAATCCATTCCTGGCGCGATCGCGCCGCTGCTTGCTGAGGACCGGCAACTGGTTCCGACCGAACGCGCCCGCACCGCGGTATTCTACTCGATCTCCAACACGCAACGCGGGTTGGGCGGAATTTCGTTCGGCAGTTTTTTGATCAAGCAGGTCGTCGAGGAATTGCGGCGCGAATTGCCGAAGCTGGAAAATTTCGTGACGCTGTCGCCGGTACCGGACTTCATGCGATGGCTGAAGCAGGCGGATGATGTCCCCGTCACTGAGGAGGACCGGACGCTGCTGGAAAATCTCGAGAAGCCCGACTGGTTTACCAATCCGGAATTGGCGGCGCAGCTACGTTCGGTGCTCGAGCCGCTCGCTGCGCATTATTTCCTGAAGGCGCGCACCCCGAAAGGCCGGCTGATCGATTCGGTGGCGCGCTTCCATCTCGGCAATGGCGCGCGGCTGGAGCGAATCAACTGGCTGGGCGATGTCTCCCCGAAAGGCCTGCGCGAGTCCGCAGGCATCATGGTCAACTATCTCTATCGGCTCGAGGACATCGAGAAGAACCACGAGGCGTACGCCAACCAGGGTGAGATCGCCGCATCCCCAGCGGTGAAAAGATTGCTGAGGGGCGAAAGCCGGCGATTGCTGGACATGCGGTTGTCCTAAAGGGTCAGGACGCCAGCGCCTTCATCTCCTTGTAGAGATCGGATTTTCCCTCAAAGCCGATGCCCGGCAACTCCGGCATGGTGATGTGACCGTTCTCGACCCGAACGCCATCGGGGAATCCACCGTATGGTTGGAACAGGTCCGGATAGCTCTCATTGCCGCCCAGACCCAGCCCGGCCGCGATGTTGAGCGACATCTGGTGGCCGCCATGGGGAATGCAGCGGCTGGCGGACCAACCATGTGTCTTCAGGACCGCCAAAGTCCGTTGGTATTCGCACAGCCCGTAGGATAGCGCGCAATCGAATTGCAGCCAATCGCGATCCGGCCGCATCCCGCCATAGCGCAGAAGGTTGCGCGCATCCTGGTGGCTGAACAGGTTCTCGCCGGTCGCCATCGGACCGGGATAGAACTCCGCCAGCGCCGCCTGCAACTGGAAATCCAGCGGATC
>VAZS01000160.1 GCA_005884855.1 Alphaproteobacteria bacterium
CGCCAAAAGTCGAACAGAAGCGGCCGACTTTCGAGACGTTGCCATCTTTCATGAACGGCAAGCGCCAGACCGCGTTGTCGCGCGTCATCGCGACAAACAACACGGTTTCGGTCGGATCGAGCACCAGACCATTGGGGCTGATACACGTATCGATCAGACACTCCAGGCGTCCCGCGTGCGAAAACCGATATACCCGCCCGGTCGGATCGTGCAGCCCGGTCTGGCCCTGGTCAGTGAAATAGATGTCGCCATTCGTTGCGATGTGCAGATCGTTGCAGCCCTTGAAAGATTCGGAATTGCGCGCCGTCACCAACGGCTGCATTCGTCCTGCCTTTACGTCGAGTTCCATGATCCCGTGCATGTAGTCGGCGACAAACACGCGTCCTTCGGAGTTGATCTTCAGCCCGTTGGGCCAGCCATCGTATTCGATCACAAGCGACCATTTACCGTCAGGCGCGATCCGGAAGATCCGGCCGAACGGGATATCGACGATGTAGAGATTACCTTGCGCGTCGAACGATGGCCCTTCAATAAAGCAGTCGGTGGGCTGACCCGGCCGATTGGCGTCGGCCCAATCCGTGCGCGCGGCCTTGCGCCGGAGGGCGTCGGGCATCGCCGAAAACACTTTCGTACCAATAAGCCGCGGCGGGCCATCCAGATACATCATCCTGTGGTTCACCTCTTGCGAGGGCCAGACACGAGAGGCAACATAGCAACATAGCTGCGCCCAGCAATATCCGGCCGTGACCGTGTTCGCTGTGGGTTGTCGGGCAATGTCGCTCAGGCGTCTTCGGTAGCAGCCATCATCGGCTTCGGCGCCTTTCCCTGTCGAACACCACGTCTGAATCGAGATATTTGTCGCCCTCGATGAAGACATGGGTGACCAGCGGCTCGTATCCGGGCGCATCGACAAGAAAATGCACATGCGCCGGCCGCATCGGATGACGCCTCGTCTGCAGGATCATTTCACCGACCGGGCCATCGGTCGGGATCGGATAGCTGCAGGGCAGGATGGTTCGGAAGAAGAACCGGCCATCGGCATCGGTAATGAACCGCGCCCGCGATGACGGACCTTGCGTCTTATAAGCGGGCTTTTGTGAATCGTAATAGCCATGATCATCGGCATGCCAAACGTCCACCGCCGCACCACCGAGCGGTTTACCCCTGAGATCGGTGACCCGGCTCTGCACAAACATCCGCTCTCCCGGAATACCAGCGGAAATATCGGCACCGTGCGGCATCGGCTTGTGCTCGCCGACATAAAATGGGCCCAGTACCGTGGTCTCGGTCGCGCCGTCGCGGTCGCGATGATTGACGGCATCGACCAGCATCGAAACCCCGAGCACGTCGGACAGCAGGATAAACTCCTGCCGGCTCGCGCTGCACTTCTGGCCAACGCGGGTCAGGAAATCGATCGCGTAACCCCACTCGTCAAAGGTGAGATCGGTTTTGCGGACGAAATCGTGCAGCGACCTGACCAATTCCTCCATGAGAAATTTGACGCGCCGGTCTGGCGTCTGCTCAAAGCTGCGTATCACGGCGGCGGTAAGTTCGGTCTCGTTGAATTGGGGCATTTCAGGGTCCTGCAGGTTGCGCTTTCGCCGGGTGGAAGCCTACACCTGCGGCCGGACAAGCGTAAGCACGAGGCGATTGGAACCAGATGCGGTTTCAGCTATCAACTGTTGCCTAGAAAATTCCGGAGACTGTGCTGATGTTAGCCCCTGCCCCCGCCTCGCCCGAATCCGCCGGCATGTCCAAGACCGGCTTTGACCGGATCGAACAGCATCTGAAGCACCGGTACATTGACGCCGGCCGCTTTCCAGGAACCCAGCTCCTGGTTTATCGCCGCGGCAAAGTCGTCCACAGCTCAGTACAAGGATTTGCGGACGTTGAGCGCAAGTCGCCGATGCGGGATGACACCATTTTCCGAATCTATTCGATGACCAAGCCACTCACTTCGGTCGCCTTCATGATGCTGGTCGAGGAAGGCCGCGTCGCGCTCGACGAGCCCGTTCATAAGTACATCCCGGAATGGAAAAACCTCGGCGTGTTTCAGGCAGGCACTGCGCCGCCATTTCTGACCAAAGCGCCATCGCGCCCAATGCTGATCGTCGACCTGCTGCGGCATACCTCCGGCCTGACTTACGGTTTTCAGCAGCGCTCGAACGTGGATGCCGCCTATCGCGAGATGAAAATCGGAGAGGTGGTGAAAGCGGGCACGCTGCAGTCGATGATCGAAGATCTGGCAAAACTTCCGCTCGAGTTCTCGCCCGGCGAGGCGTGGAATTATTCTGTGTCGACCGATGTCATTGGCTATCTCATTGGCAAGATCAGCGGCAAGCCGTTCGAACAATTCCTGAGGGAGCGAATTCTTGATCCGCTCGGCATGAACGACACTGACTTCTTTGTGCCGGCTGAAAAGGCACATCGTCTCGCGGCCTGCTACTCGGCCGACCCGAACGGCGCCATGACGTTTCACGCCGCAGATCGAAAAGGCAGCCTGACGCTGCAGGATGACCCGACCAAGAGCTCATACCTCTCGCCGCCCTCGTTCATCTCCGGCGGCGGCGGGTTGTGCTCGACTGTGGCGGATTATCTCACCTTCTGTCGCGCGTTGCTCAATCGCGGCGAACTCGGCGGCGTCAGGCTGATCGGTCCGAAGACGCTGGCATTGATGACTTCAAATCATCTGCCCGGCGGATGCGACCTGCCAGCAATCTCTCGCTCGCTATTTAGCGAAGCTACCTACAATGGGATCGGTTTCGGCCTCGGCTTCTCGGTCACCATGAACCCAGCTCTGACCATGATACCCGGCAGCGCCGGCGAATATTCCTGGGGCGGCGCGGCCACCACATCGTTCTGGATCGATCCGGCGGAAGAACTGATTGCGATTTTCATGACGCAAGTGCTTCCGTCGAGCGCTTATCCGCTGCGCCGTGAGCTACGTACCATGGTTTATGCGGCCATCACGGACAGCAATCTGTAGGCCTGAGCTAGAGAGCCTTAGCCAAATGTTTGCAAGACCGGAAATGTCTCCAGCAGCCAAATGCTCGCTGAGGTAACCGCGCCGGTCAGAAATCCGATACCGGTAAGAACCATCAGCACCCCCATCGCCCGCTCGACACTAACCAGGTGACGTTTCATCCGCGAGAAAAGCGCCGAGAACTGTTCGACCATGAAAGCCGCTATCAGGAACGGTATGCCGAGCCCGGCGGAATAAACCGCGAGCAGCCCTGCGCCCTTTGCCATCGTCGCCTCGGCGGCCGCAACGGACAGGATGGCCGCCAGGATCGGGCCGATGCAGGGGGTCCAGCCGAACGCGAAGGCAAGGCCCATGACATAAGCGCCCCACAAGCCCACCGGTTTTGGAATGGGCAATCGCCCCTCCCGCATCAGCAACGAGATCCGTGTCAGCCCCAGGAAGTGCAGGCCCATGATCATGATCACGACGCCGGCGACGATCGAAAGCTCCGCCGACCATGCCCGGACCATTGCTCCGATAAGCGAGGCACTTGCGCCGAGCGCGACGAACACCGTTGAAAAACCGAGCACGAACATCAGCGCCGAGATCATCACGGCGCGCTTTGATGACGATACTTTCTCGGCATTGGCGACGTGCTCGATGGTCGCCCCAGTGAGATAAACCAGATAGGGCGGCACCAATGGCAGTACGCACGGCGAGAGAAAGCTGACCAGACCGGCAATGAGCGCGGCGGGGATCGAGACGTCGTTTATCATGCAGCCATTGCCATCGTTGATATCTTGTCAGGGCCGGCGATGGAGAGCGCCAGTCGATCCGGACATGTAGCCGATAGGCGAGATTGCGCAACCGAGCCGCCGCCGCGCGGAGGCCCCTTTTGGTTCTGGTGCTGGATTGTCAGATCAACAATGCGGCATCGCTGGGATCG
>VAZS01000384.1 GCA_005884855.1 Alphaproteobacteria bacterium
TCGAACGAGATGCTGCCGCACAGACATTGGCCGGTCGCGATTCCGGCGGCCTTCGCAGCTTTCGCCATTTGCGTATTCCTGTATTGACGAGCGAAGCTCGTTCTTATTCCTCCCCGTTTTGTGGGGAGGTCGGCCACAGCGAAGCGGCGGCCGGTGGGGGGCGATTGTGAGCCGTCATTTGCCCAGCGCAAGCGAAGCAATCCTTGGCTTGGCATCGCAAGATCGAAGATGGATTTCTTCGTCGCTTCGCCCAGCCATGACGGAGAGTAACCGGCCACTACAACGGCGTCATCACCGGGCTTGTCCCGGTGATCCACGTCCTGGCTTTGTTACCGCAAGAAAGACGTGGATGGCCGGGACATCGGCGCGAAGAAAAGCTTCGTCGCCTCGCCCGGCCATGACGACGGCGGATTCTCGAGTCAATTGCCCAACAGACACAGCTCCTGCCCAACAGACCAGCTCCGCGATCTCGCCGCAGGTGCGCGAGTTTTGCAGGTAGATTTGCGCATCACGGTTTCCTTCGTGCTCTTCCCGGTGACCGGGCTTGTTTGCCACCGTCGCCAGCGGAAATACTTCCGCCAACTTGATGCCAGCGTCGGGGCATCAGAACCACACGACTTCGCCGTCCGCGTCAGCACCGTTCGTCAGCGCTGCCTTCGCGTCCACCGCATCCCGTCCCGCGTTCGTGACGATCGCGAGCCGCCCCCTGTGGGACGGGACGGGGCGGGTTATAGTTTTGATTTGGGTGAAACGGCGAAAGGAATATTTTTGCAAATGGGACTGGACAGGGCAAATCATATTGATCCGCCTGGACAATTCACCCTCTGCAAAACCTCAGTTCCCAACCCGGCGGCAGCGCGAACTATGATGCCAAGGGGTCGAGCGGAATATTTTAATCCACCTTTGTTGGAAACCTGCCTCGACCTGCTGGCGTTTGCTTGGCAGCGGGTTGGGTGCGAAAGCCAAGAGGAAAACCAGCAAGGAAGGAGTGGAGCAACATGACCGATGCAAACCAAAGCTTGGATGCACGGCGCATAGCGCGCGACCAAGAAAGCCGCCTCGCGGCGGCCGCGGTTGTCGGCCTAAACGCAACCAAGCCGCTCTTGCAGTATCAGACCTCGATGCTGAGACTGTGGGCGGATAATTGCGAGTTGTTAGCGCGCAATTATGAAAAGAGCCTTGAAGCGTTTACCGCCGCAATAGAGCAGAGGCGAGAGGCGGCCTGAGATTGAAATGGAACCAACAACCTTGCCCGAGATGACCCGTTCGATGCTTCATCGTACGGGCACTCGGGTTTCTTGCTAGCTCCGCGCCCAGGTTCCCAAGGGAACTGTTCGAGCAATCGAGGCTCGCGTTCTCGGAGCCCGACTAAAGCGTCTCCTGCTTGTGTCCGCATTCCTTGCAGACGAATTTCACCCGGGTGACGCCTTTTTCCGCCGAAACGCGGTTCGGCGCGCCGCATTTGCCGCAGGTCGCCTCAATACGGGTATTGCCCTGCTTCACCACGATCGCCTTGCGCTGCATGGTCTCGCGGATCAAGCGCTCCGCCTCTTCCCGCATCGACTGTTTCGACATTCCGCCCACACCTGTCATGATCACCGGCAGCGGGCTTATGGCACTCACCTCGCCCGACGTCAAAATTCAAAGGTGCGAGGAACGCGCCGGCGCGACGCCGGCCTACTTTTCGATCTCGATGACAACGTAGCTGTCCTCAACATGCACCGGAAAAGTCTCGGCCATGTAGGGCCCCTTTGCCAGGGTCTCGCCATCTTCCACAACGACTGGATAGGTCCGCACCTTGAACCGCTTCGGATCGAACCAGGATTGTCCGTTGCGCATGTCGAATTCCCATCCGTGCCAGGCGCAACGCAGCAGCTCGCCGACCCGCGAGCGCTGGTACACCCCGGGCTCCGGCGAGGTCAGCCGCGCCACGCAAGCGGCCTTGTCGAGCGGCGCGCCGGCATGCGGGCAGCGATTGAGCAGCGCAAAGAACTGGCCATTGACATGAAACACGACGATGTCGCGCCCGTCCACGTCGACGACCTTGTTGCCGCCAGGCGGAATCTCCGTGGTGCGCGCTACAATGTGCCGGGTCATGGAATCATAGTTTGTAAAGCGCCCGCGCGTTGCCGTTGAAGATTTTCGCGCGTTCGGTTTCGCTCAGCGGCGTCCTGAAGGCGAAGCGCGGATCGTCGAAATCCCAATGCGGGGAATCCGACGAGAACAGCAGGCGATCGAAAGCGTTCGAAATGCTGGTCCATTCGCCACATCGTCGACGAGATCCACCCGAATCCGCCCTCGATGAACACGATCTTCAGCCGCGGGAAGCGCTCCGGCACGCCTTCGATAACCAAACTCGACAGCGTCGCCGCCATCGTATGCGCATTCGATTGGTGCTCCTCGGCGTAGTAGGACGGCCAGCCGCCGCCGGTCGGCGCGTGACCGCCATAACCGCCGACGTGAATGCCGACGGGCAGCCCAAGCTCCTCGGCGCGGGCGTAAATCGGCCAGTAGCGATGGCGCCCGAGCGGCTCGTTGGCGCGTGGCGAAACATTGATCTGCACGTATTGGCCGAGTTTGGCGCAGCGCTCGATCTCGGCGATCGCCGCCTCGGTATCGTCCTGGCCGACTAAAATGGATGCCTTCAGCCGCGGCTCCCGGCTGCTCCAGTTGGCAAGCTGCCATTCATTGATGGCGCGCTGGATCGCGGCGCCGAAATCCAGGTTCTGCTGCGAGAAAATAAATAGATCGAGCACCTGGAGGATACCGAACTCGACGTCGAACGGATCAAGGTGCTGCTTGCGCATAAAGGCGAGATCGGATCCGGGCGGGCCGCCGGTCGGCGGCCATGCATCGCGGCGCGCGATCAAGGGTGAGGACCGTGGGTAGGGCGTGGTGCCGATATAGGGCGTGCGCAGATGATCGCCGTAAGTCTTCAAGTGATCCTGCCAGCGCTGCGAGAGGAATGGATTGAGATCGGCGCGCGAATGCAGGCTCGGATGGATGTCGCAATCGATGATGCGCAGCCGGCTGTTCGCGGAGGGTTCCTGTTCGAGGACGGGGCGGTCGATGACGTCACTCATGCGATCCTCCTTCGGATCAGGTTCATGCGGCGAGAGAGAGCCGCGGAAACGTTTCAAGCGGATTATCGGCACACATGCGCGAAACGATGCTGGCCGGCAGATGCGGCGGGATCGCATCATCGCCGTCGAACTGCCAATGCGGATAATCGGACGCGAACAGGAACATCTTGTCGCAATCGATCATGTCGATGATCTCGGCAACGCCCTTTGCATCGGGCGGACTGTCGAACGGCTGGGTGGTGAGGCGAATGTGATCGCGCATGATCGCCGCCGGTTCGCGGTCGATCCAGGGTACTTCGACACGCACGCCGCGCCAGGTCTTGTTGGCCCGCCACATGAAGGCGGGCAGCCAGCTCACTCCGGATTCCATCAGCACGACTTTCAGGCCGGGAAATTTAAGGAATACGCCTTCGTAAATCAGGCTGAGCACCTGGGCCTGAAACGCCTGCGCCTCCGCCAGATAATATTCGTAGCGATAGGAGGGCCAGCCGACCGAACTCGGCGCCCCGCGGTACTGGCTCCCGGCATGAATGGCGATCGGCAGCTTGTGCTTCTCGGCGGCCTGCCAGACCGGCCAATACTGCCGTCGTCCCAACAGACTCTCGCCTTGGGCCAGCACCAGCACCGAGACGAACCTGTGGTCGCCGGCGCGCCGCTCGATCTCCTCGATCGCCAGATCAGGCGCCTGCAAGGGAATTGCGATCGAGGCGCGCAGGCGGGAATCGCGCGCCAGCCATTCGGCCGCGATCCAGTCGTTGATGGCCTTGCAGAACGCCGAGGCCATATAGGGATCGTACACCGCTTGCGCGCCGTAGAGCACGTTGCAGATGGCGTGGCTCGCACCGAGCTGGTCGAACGCGCCGCGCTGCACCATCTTGAGATCGCTGCCTGGCTTGCCTTTAGCCGGACGCCAATCGGCTCGGCCGGAGAGCGGCATGTCGGGCGGATAGCTGGTGAGATCGAGGCCATCGATGGCCCGGCTCACTACCTGTTCCTTCCAGTGGTCGTCGAGATAGGGCAGCAGCGTGGTGCGGGTTCCGCCCACCGCGGGATGAATATCGCAATCGATCCGCGTGGCGGCCATGCGTGTTCCCTGCACATCGTTCTTGGCGGCTTAGCGTGCCGCGCTTCAAATGTGCCGCCGATAACCCCCAACTGCAAGGGTCAGGGGCCAAAAAGGCGCCGGTACGCCCTGCGCGCTAGTCAATCCTGACGCCCGATGCTTTCACGACTGCGCTGCAGCGACTGCGAAAGATGAAGGATCAGTGCAGGGCGGCTTGAGCGTCGCGCGCGCGCTTGAGGTCAGCCGTTTCGGCTCCTTCGTCAAACCAGCGGCAGATTGGTTCTAGCAACGCGCGCGCCTCGTCAGGACTCCCTTGCGTCCGCCAGAGTTCTGCAAGGCTTGTGGCGGCGCGTAATTCCAGGGACTTGGCGCTTTGAGCACGCGCCACTTCGAGAGACTTTTTAAGATGTGACTCAGCTTCTCCAAGCTTCGATGGATCGAGTGTCAAAAGAATATGCGCTCTTTGCCGATGCAATTCCGATTCCCATGATCTGCCCGTCACGTCACCAATATTGGCCAGGGCCCCTTCTACAATCGATAGCGCGCATTGTTTTTCGCCAGCCTTGGCGTGCATATCCGCCAGCCAGCTTTCCATCATCGGACGCATGAAGCCGACGCCATGGCCGCGCGCTTCGTCGAGTCCTAGTGCTATTTCCCCCCTAGCCTCTCCAAGTCGGCCGAGGTCGCCGACTGCTCGGCCTCGCGAAATTCTGGACAAGATCTCGTACAGGGAAAACCGCTGTTCTTGTGACATTTCGAAGCTTTTTTCGGCGTTTTCGAACGCGCGAGCGGCATCTCCCCGCAGGAGATGCACAACAGAAGTCATGTAATGAGCGAAGGCCACGGTGTACGGCTGGCCAAGGTCTTGAGCCAAGGCAAGCGCTTCCGAAACCCGCGAGAGGGATTGATCCGGATAGCCCAGGAACCATAAGTCCCAAGACAGGAGCAGGAGTGAAGCCGCTTGGGGCTCCACCATGTAGAGATTGTAGAGCGGCTGTTTTCGTTTACTGGTCGAAAGCTTGATTGTCTCCTCGAAATGGTTCGCTGACGATCGGAAATCTCCGATCGTCAATAACGTGCTGCCCAGCACTCTATGAGCCATCATGAGCGGCACGGGCTCGGACAACGCTCGTGACCGCGACAAAAACTCATTTGCCATGCGGAGCGCGTCATCATTCTTTCCACCCATCCAGGAGTGCCCCCATAGCCCAAACAGGGCCTGGAAATATTCGGGGACGTTGCCGAGCCGCTGGCATAGGGAACGAGCTCGCGAGAACGCTTCGCGGGTTTCCGCGGAGGCATATCCTTGAACGGCGATGAGCGGTATTCCCAACGCCAATTGAATGTCGATTTCCTGTTTGGTCCGCTCAGGCGTTTCCGGCAAGGCGCGCACAAGCTGCAGTGCCTTTCGGAAGTTAGCAATCGCTTCGACGTTAGCGGAGTGCGCAAGCGCGCGTTGCCCAGAATCGAACCAGCAACGAATGGCCCGTTGGTGATTGCCTGCTTCTTGATAGTGATAGGCCAGGACTTCGGGTTGATTTTCGGCTAGCGCGGGAAAATCATTCTGTAAGATGGCCGCGATATCCGCATGGATCTGCTGCCTCTTGCTCCTGAGCAAAGAGTCGTAGATTGCATCACGCAACAATACATGTTTGAAGGCGAAACGGACGACAGGCGAAATGTCGACTCGACATATGATGTCAGCCTGCTCGAGTAGCGAGAGGGCCGACAGTATATCGTTCGCGTCGATTTGCGATGCAGCCGACAGCAGATCATAGGAGAACTCGCGCCCAATCACAGCCGCAATCTGTGCCAGCCTGCGACTTGGCGCAACGCGGTCGAGCCGCTCCATCAATGCGTCGCTCAGCGTGTCGGGAACCCTGAGCAATGCTGGTTGTGCTGTGGGTTGCAAGGCGCCTCGAGTTCGTAAAGGCGCACTCAACATGCTGTTTGTCAGTTCCTCTATGAATAGCGGGACGCCATCGGCCTTTTCGATAATCTGATCAAGCAGCGGTTGGGGCATGCTCCCGCCCCTCAAGAGATCTCGGATCATCGCCTTCACTTCTGTGTGCGACAATCGAGTGAGCGAGTGCATGGTGGTGTTCGCATGAGTGATCCACGTGGGGCGGAACTGGGGCCGGCACGACACAATAACCAGCACGCGGGCGTGGTCGATCCGGCTGATAATCAGTTCAAGCAACTCAAGCGACGATGGATCTAGCCAGTGCGCATCCTCGAAGATGCACAGCGTGGGGCGTTGGACAGAAAACGCCAGGAGCATGTCTACAAGCGTGCTTATCGTCTTGTTCTTTATTTGCTGAGGCGTAAGACCAGATAATTCGGCGCGATTTTCCAACGGGATTGATAACAGGTTGGCAATCAGCAGGACCGGCTCTAACGAACCATCAGTTGAGGGCGGAAGGTAAGCCTTAAGCTTGGCAAGCTTGTCTGGGTCCGCCTCGCGAGCTGTTAGCTGCGCCGCTTGTTCGATCTGCTCGATAATCGGAAAGAACGCGCTCTGACTGTGATAAGGCGAGCACTGATGGTGCAGCAAGACGTGCGGTTCCCGCTGAATATGCGATTTCAATTCGTGGAGGAGCCTTGATTTGCCAACTCCGGGAATACCCGAAAGGAATATGACTTGCCCGTCACTTTCTTTGACTTTCTGCCACCGATCGAGCAGCAGGCTTAGTTCGCTTGAGCGACCGATGAGGGGAGTAAGAGAGCCCACATGCGCAGCCTCGAAGCGGCTAGCGGTATTTTTAGCCGAGAGCACGCCGTACAGGTGAATAGGTTCTGTTACGCCTTTTAGTTGCTGCAGGCCGACGTCCTCAAAATCAAAAGCTGCCGATACGAGCCGCCTCGTCGATTCGGAGATGAGTACTGTGTTGGGAGCGGCAAGGGTCTGTAGACGCGCGGCAATATTCGGCGTCTCTCCCACTGCGTCCATCGACCAGGTACCACTATCTCCGATTTCACCGACAACCACCGGGCCCGAGCAAACACCCACTCGACAAGTCAGGGCGACTGGCCCTGAAATCTTCATAACCCCTGCGACAATCTCCAGAGCGGCGTGAATAGCACGAACGGCGTCATCCTCGTGTGCGCGGGGCCAGCCGAAAAATGCCATGACGCCGTCGCCGAAGTAGCGGGCAACCTCCCCTCCATAGCGCATAATGGCCGTGCTGCACTCGACGCGATACACGTCAATGAGTTTTTGCAGATCCTCCGGATCCAACTTCTCCGATAGCTGCGTAGATCCCACGAGATCACAGAACATCACTGTGATCTGGCGAAATTCTGCTTCGCGATGTTGGTCAACAGGGGGTGGCGCTACAGTGGCGTTTGAAGCCTTGGTTGTTGTGCGAGCCGGCTGACGAGATTCCTTCAATGCTTCGATGGCCCTAAGCAGCTTCTTGCGGTGACCTAACGAAGAAACTCCAAGTTTTTCGAGGTCATTTTCCGTCAACTCCGGAAGCAGCGGGTACTCGACGTTGTTTTCTGCGAAGGTTTTGGCGTACTGGCCTAGACCGAGTCTACCCAGCCACTCGGCTAAATCGGTGTTTGTCCTCGTCATTGCAGAGGCCCTTGCCTACCGACGTAGGTCATTAGGAAGGTGTGGAGTTTGAGGCCCGCTATGTGGGCGCCTTGGTTGTCTTTGGACCACGGACCTTCCGTAGACCACGGACCTTCCGTCGCAAACGATAGCACGTGAGCGTTCTCTTGTCTGTCGGTATCATGATGGGTGATGAACCGTAGCGGTTCACACCGACGTAGCATTGCCGGCATCGGCGCGGTCACCAACGGCAGCTTAGTGCTGCTAGGCCAGGGCTGGGTACCCTCTCGCGCTAATCATCTCGGCCGATCGCGAGCAGCGAGGCGGGCTCATGCCAGGGGCGGTGCGCCTCGTTTGTCACCGTGCAAAGGATAAGAAGTGTCACGATACGGCAGCGCCTCTCCGAGCGCCTGCTCAAGCTCCTCAAGTATCTCCCCCTCGGATTTGAGAAGCTCGTGATTATATCCCTCGGCCAGGATCAATGCCGATTCATACGTCTCCTGAACGACCCTGATACGGTCCTCCGCGGGCAGGGAGGCGACGAAGTTTATCGTTTCCTCGACGTGAGCGGCCTCGCTTCCGAGCGAGCTGTGACTTCTAAGAAAGCGGGTCGCATCGACGTCATCCGGACACATCGCCCGCACCTTCTCGATATCGGTTTCCTGCTTGAGCGCGGCGATGCGCTCCAGGCAATACGAATAGCCGATGCAGCCGATCGGATAATCCTGGATGCAGAGGTCATCGAAGCGCTTGCAGAGCGGCTTGATACCCTCGGGAATGAAGTTGGCAACCAGTCGCTCGCCAGGCACGCCTAGTGCACGCAGATCCTTGAGCGCGAGCCGATCGTGACCGGTCTCCTCACGCGCACGCTCTTCAAGGTAGGCCGCGACCTCCGGCCTCCCCAGTTCGTTGAAGCGCCCCGCGGCGCGGCGGAGATTTCGAGGCGTGTCGACGGACGTGTGATAGGCGCCGACCAGGGCGACGACATAGCTGGCGATCGTCGGATCGGGGCGTGCGAGACGCTTTTCGATTCCAGCAAATCCGAGATTGATCGCGCCGTCGAGCAGCCCGACCGTGCTGCCCGCCGAGCCATCACCGGTCATCGCTGTCGCGAATGGATCTGCGTTTTCTTTCGTGTCTCCCGGGGCATGAAACCAAACCTCTCCCGACTCGCGAGCAATGATCGAAATATCGGCCGTGACGTTGACCCACTCCGTGATAAGCCGTGCCATTCGAAACCCTCCAGTGCCGAGTAAACGTCCGCGTCGTTTGTCGCAGGATGCGACCAAACTCGCCTCAAGCTCGAGATACTCCGCCTCACCGGAGACGGAGTGCAATACCGCTAGATTCCGTTCGGCGTACAGGACATCAGCAAGCGGGCGGTGTCGAGAAGAGACTGGCCCGGCCGAGGCTTCACGCGGTCTTGGTTCGGTAGAACAAAGACGACTTCATTATCCGCTTGCATGGTGTAGTGGCTATCGTGCTCAGCTTCGGTGATCACGACGGGGCGCTCCAGATAAAAGCCCCGTGCGGCGAGCGCTACTTTGGCTTGTCTCGCGGCGGCGGGCGTCACGGTCTTGTCCGCCGCCCGTTCCAATAGCGCATCTCGGAAATCTTTTTCGACCCACGCGTCGACGATCAATTGCGCGAGGGAATCATTGGGGCTGAACGAAAAGGTTGGCACCGTCGCCTCTGTGGCGACGCCATTGTGATCCACCACCCTCTTTCTAAGCATGGTAACCCTCCTTATGGAGCAGCCCGGGCATTTTGCCGTGCCGCGCCTTTGCACTTTAGTGCAGAATCTTATGGTGGCAAGCAAGACTAGCAGTACTGTCTAGGCGCCAACGAAACCGTGAAGAAAAAGGAAGTTGAAGACCGGCGCTGCAATCGACTGGTGTTGTCGCCAAATGATTGTTATTTCTTCGCTTATTCACGTTCTGGCAATTACGCAATTACAAAGCCAGACCTGCGCTCACCCGCATCAAAGTGCTGGCAAGCGACATCGATCCGCTCTCGGTGAAGGTCGCGCGAGATAACGCGCGGCTCAACGGCGCCGGCGAACTTGTAAAGGCGATCCGGGCCGCCGGATTGTCCGCGCCGCAATTCGCGAGGAGCGGGCCGTTCGATCTGGTGCTGGCGAATATTCTGGCCAATCCGTTGCAGCAGATGGCAACGCCGATGGCGCGGCATCTCGCGTGCTCGGCCTTGATTATTCTATCGGGCTTGCTGCCGCATCAGGCTCAAAGCGTCATCGCGGCCTACCGCGCGCGCGGGCTGGTTCTCGAACGCCACATTCAAATCGAAGGCTGGAGTAGCCTGCTGATGCGCAACGCGCGCTGAGAATTCATTCGGATCGGATTTTGGCCGATGGCTTGGGCCGATGGCGAGCGATGACGCCCTTGTCCTTACGCAAGGTGCGGTTCACGCGCTTTTCGACAAAATGACCCAGTATCTGGACGATGACACCGCGTTGTTTCTTTGCGATCGGAGGAATTGGGCCGCGTCGGATCGGCGGCGAAATCTTCTCAAACGTAAAAACAGGCATAGTGTATCCCCTCGTCGTTGAGTTGAAACACTCCTGGAATCTCCTCCAGATATCGTTTGTTGAGATGCCTGACGGCAAATCGTTTGGTCGCGTCCAATGCGGACGCTACGATTTAAGCATAATATATGCCAAATTGCGGCCGACTTGCGTTGATTGCGAATTTCTCCCCGCAATCCTACAGTGGCCAGGCATGTTCGAAGCCGTTTTCCAGACATTCGAGGAGCCCGAAAGCGGCGTGGCGCTGACCGCGCGGCTGTCCGCGTTTCGCGAGGAACTGGTGCGGCGGAATTTGAGCGGATTCGTGATTCCCCGCGCAGATCAACAACAAAACGAATATGTCCCGCCATCGGAAGAACGGCTGGCCTGGCTCACCGGCTTCACCGGATCGGCTGGACAGGCGATCGTGCTGACGCATGAGGCGGCGGTATTCGTCGATGGGCGCTATACGCTGCAGGCGGCGAAACAGGTCGATCGCAGGGCCTGGAGCATCGAGCCGTTCGCCGATCCCCCACCGGAAAGCTGGTTGACGAAACATCTCCGCGCCGGCGACCGCCTCGGATTTGATCCATGGCTGCATACTTCGGCGGCAGCAGAACGGCTAGCCGCAGCCTGCGCCAAGGCCGGCGCGCAACTGATCGCGGTTGACAGCAATCCGCTGGATTCGGTGTGGACCGAACGCCCGCCGCCGCCGCTTGCGCCGGTGACGGTTCACGCTCCGAAGTTTTCCGCTGCCCTTGTCCTATGCTCTGGTGCCCAAGGACGGCCGTCCCACCATCTTCATCGATCACCGCAAACTGTCCAACAGCGCCCGCGACCATCTGGAGCGATCGGCCGATGTCAGCGAGCCAGGCGCGCTGGCGCCAAAACTCACCGAGCTGGGCAAACGCGGCGCCGTCATCGCGCTCGACAGCGCTACCGCCGCCGACGCCCTGAGCCGGCTGATATCGGCCGCCGGCGGCAAAGCAATGCGCGGCAGCGATCCGGTCAGCTTGCTCAAGGCCGTGAAGAATGTCGTCGAGATCGAAGGCGCCAGGACCGCGCATCGGCGCGATGCGGTGGCGCTAACGCGATTCCTCGCCTGGATTGACCGCGAAGCGCCCTCCGGCGCGTTGACCGAGATAGATGCCGTGGAAGCGCTGGAGACTTTCCGCCGCGAAACCGGCGCCTTGAAGGACGTCTCGTTTCCTACCATTGCCGGCACCGGTCCGAACGGTGCGATCGTGCATTACCGCGTCACCCGCAAGAGCAACCGGCGGATCTCGCCGGGCGATCTCCTGCTGATCGATTCCGGCGCGCAATATGAAGACGGCACCACCGATGTCACCCGCACCATCGCTATCGGCGAACCGACAGCGGAAATGCGCGACCGTTTTACCCGCGTGCTGCGCGGCCATATGGCGATTGCGCGCGCGGTATTTCCCGAAGGCGTTACAGGCGCGCAGATCGATGCGTTCGCGCGGCAATTCCTCTGGCAAGCCGGCATCGATTTCGATCACGGCACCGGTCATGGCGTCGGCAGCTATCTCTCGGTGCACGAAGGACCGGCGCGGATTTCCAAGCTCGGCACCACGCCGCTGAAGCGCGGCATGATCCTGTCGAACGAGCCCGGCTATTATAAAACCGATGCTTACGGAATCCGGATCGAGAATCTTGAACTGGTGGTCGGTGCCGAGATCGACGGCGCGGAGAAGCCGATCAACGCCTTTGAAGCGCTGACGTTGGCCCCGATCGACCGCCGGCTGATCGACCAGAACATGCTTGCCGACCACGAGCTGAGCTGGCTCGACGACTATCACGCGCGAGTCCGCCGCGAGGTCCGCGCGCATGTCAACGAGGCCACCAAAGTCTGGCTCGATGCAGCCACCGCGCCGCTACAGTGACGCCGGCACACCGTGGCGCCTTTTTGAAAAATAGACGCCGCGGCTGCTTACTGTCCGATCATCTTCAGCCATTGGTCTTCGGTCAGCACCTCAACGCCATGGTTTTTGGCTTCGGCGAGCTTTGAGCCGGCGCCGGGACCCGCGACCACATAATCCGTCTTCTTCGAAACCGAGCCGGAGACCTTGGCGCCGAGCCGCTCGGCCATTGCTTTGGCTTCATCGCGGGTCATCCTCTCCAGCGCGCCAGTGAAGACCACGGTCTTGCCGGCCACCGCTGAATTGCTCTTTGGCTTCTCGGCATCGAGGATGGTGACTTGTTTGGTCAACCGCTCGACAATGCCGCGATTGTGGCTCTCGCCGAAATAAGCTCGGACGCTCGCGATCACGGTGTCCCCAATCTGGTCGAGTGCATCCATCTCGGCGATCGCCTCCTCATCGCCCTGCGCAACCCTCAGGCAGGCGTCGTGAAATGTTTTCCAGGAGCCGTAGCCGCGTGCCAACGCCAGCGCCGTGGTCTCGCCGACATGGCGCATCCCGAGCGCGTAGATGAACCGCTCCAGTGAAATCCGCCGCCGCTCTTCGATTGCGGAAAACAGATTGCGCACCGAGGTTTCGCCGTACCCCTCATGGCCCTCGAGCTTGATCTTGGCGTTGCGCGCGGGCAGCGTGAAAATATCGGCGGGCTCCCTCACCCATTGCTGCTCGAAGAAGAACTCGATCTGCTTCTCGCCGAGCCCTTCGATATCGAAGGCGCGGCGCGAGGCGAACAATTTCAGGTGCTCGATCTTCTGGTACGGACAGGCGAACTCGCCGGTGCAGCGGGCGCGAGCGCCTTCCTCGCCGGTCGCGGTTTCCTCGCGCACCACATCGGTGTGCAGCGGGCACGGGCATTTCTTCGGAAACTGATACGGCTTCGCGTTCGCGGGCCGTTTGTCGAGCACCACGTCCACCACCTGCGGAATGACATCGCCGGCGCGCTGGATCACGACGGTGTCGCCGATCCGGATGTCTCGGCCCTCGCGCAGTTGCTCACCGTGACCGCCGATGCCCCTGATGTAGTCCTCGTTGTGCAGCGTGACGTTTTGCACGATCACGCCGCCGACGCCGACCGGTTCGAGCTTGCCAACAGGAGTGAACGAGCCGGTGCGGCCGACCTGGATCTCGATATCCCGAAGCACGGTCATGGCGCGCTCGGCGGGAAACTTGTGAGCGATCGCCCAGCGCGGCGTGCGCGACACGAAGCCGAGGCGCTCCTGCCAATCGATACGGTCGAGCTTGTAGACAACGCCATCGATGTCGTAATCGAGTTTGGCACGCTGCTCCTCGATCTTGCGATGGAACGCGATCAACTGCTCGACCGAGTGGCAGAGCTTCATCAGCGGATTGGTCTTGAACCCGCAGCGCTCGAACCAGCCGATCATGCCGGACTGGGTGCCTTCAGGCATCGTGCTCATCTGCCCCCAGGCATATGCGAAAAATCCGAGCGGGCGTGAAGCGGTTATCGAAGGATCCTTCTGGCGCAGCGAGCCCGCCGCCGAGTTGCGCGGATTTGCGAAAATGGTGTCGCCCGTCGCCTTCTGCCGCTCGTTGAGCGCAAGAAACGCCTGTTTGGTCATATAGACCTCGCCGCGGACCTCGCAGACCTCAGGCACATTGCGGCCCTTGAGCTTCTTGGGCACGTCCTCGAGCGTGCGGATATTGGCCGTGACGTCTTCCCCCTCGGCGCCATCACCACGGGTCGCGGCGGTGACGAGTTCGCCCTTCTCGTAGCGCAGCGACATCGACAGCCCGTCGATTTTCGGCTCGGCGCTGAAGTCGATCCTGTCGTCATCGCCGAGTTTGAGGAAACGACGGATACGAGCGACAAAGTCGAGCACATCCTGCTCGGCAAACGCATTGTCGAGCGACAGCATCGGCACGGAGTGCCGGATTTTTTTGAATTTCCCCGATGGCGCCGCGCCGATTTTCTGCGATGGCGAATCGCTGGTGACGAATTCCGGAAATCTCGCCTCGATGGCATTGAAGCGCTTGCGGAGCGCGTCATATTCGGAGTCGGAAATTTTCGGCGCGTCTTCCTGATAGTAGGCATTGTCGTGGCGTTCAAGTTCGAGCGTCAATCGTTTCAGCTCGACCTTGGCTTGCGCCTTGGTGAGGTCTGCGACGTCGGTTAGAGCTTTTGTTTTTGATTGAGCCATCGTTATGCAAATTTCAACTTGTCATTCCGGAATGGTCCAAAGGACCATATCCGGAATCTCGAGATTCCGGGTTCGCGCTTCGCACGCCCCGGAATGACGTCTCTGAGTAGTGTGCACAACCATGAGGTACTGTGTTTATATAAGCCGTCATTCCGGAATGGTCCGAAGGAGCATATCCGGAATCTCGAGTTTCCGGGTTCGCGCTTCGCACGCCCCGGAATGACGTCTCTGAGTAGTGTGCACAACCATGAGCTACTACGTTTATATCATCGCGAGCCGGAAAGATGGAGCAACCTACATCGGTGTAACCAATGACATCATACGGCGCATTTACGAGCACCGAACGAAGGCTGTCCCCAGTTTTACCTCCAAATACAATATCACGCGCCTGGTTTGGTTCGAAATCTACGAGGATCCGATTTCAGCTATTTCCCGCGAGAAAGAATTGAAAAAATGGAAACGGGCGTGGAAAATCGAGCTGATTGAGGCGCGGAATCCGGAATGGAACGATCTGTACGAATCCATTTGTTGAAGGTCATTGGAGATTGCCGAACAAACAGGCCTCCGAATCTGGAGATTCCGGGTTCGCGCTTCGCACGCCCCGGAATGACTGACCCAAGCCCGTCATTCCGGAATGGTCCAAAGGACCATATCCGGAATCTCGAGATTCCGGTTCGCGCTTCGCACGCCCCGGAATGGCAGTACGATTTCACGCCGTCGCCGCGCGCAGCAACCGTTCGGCGGCGGCGCGGGCTTCGGCGGTGATCTCGGCGCCAGCCAGCATGCGGGCGATTTCCTCACGACGATGATCGGCCGCGAGCGCGTTGACGCGGGTGGCGACCCGCTTGCCCTTGTCGAGCGCGTCCTTTGAAATCAACAGATGCTGGTCGGCGCGCGCGGCCACCTGCGGCGCATGCGTCACCGCCATCACCTGCACCTTGCCCGCGAGCCGCGCCAGACGGGCGCCGATCGCATCGGCCACCGCGCCGCCGACACCGGTATCGATTTCATCGAACACCAGCGTGGGCGCCGAACCGCGATCGGACAGCACGACCTTGAGCGCCAGCAGGAAGCGCGACAGCTCGCCGCCGGAGGCAACCTTCATCAGCGGTCCAGGCTTGGTGCCGGGATTGGTCTGTACCCAGAACTCGACGCGATCGAAGCCTTGCGGCCCCGGCGATTTCGGTTCTGAATCGATCTGCGTCATGAACTCTGCCCGTTCCAGCTTCAGTGGCGCCAGTTCGGCGTTGACCGCCTTGTTGAGCTTCTGCGCCGACTTGGTCCGTGCGACCGAGAGTTTACCCGCGCCAGTGCCGTAGTGATAGTCCGCTTCCGCTGCTGCTGTCTCGAGCTTTTTCAATTGATCGGCG
>VAZS01000385.1 GCA_005884855.1 Alphaproteobacteria bacterium
TTTGCAATTCCGGCACGCGGAAGTCCAAACCGGCGGTATTTTCATTGCCCCGGCGGAAATTATGTACGATTACAGCTTTTAACGAGGCATAATCGGCCAGTTCAAAGGGAGTTAAAAAAATGCGTGAAGCCGTCATTGTTTCTTATGCCCGTACCGGGCTGGCGAAATCCGGCCGCGGCGGATTCAATATCACCCCACCGATGTCCATGGCGGCCCACGCCATCAAGCACGCCGTCGACCGCGCCAAGGTGGACAAGGATTACGTCGAGGATTGCTACCTTGGAAACTGTGCGCATCTCTCACCGAACATCGGCCGCCAGGCCGCGCTGCTCGCGGGCATGCCGAAGTCGACCGCCGGGGTCTCGGTAAACCGGTTCTGCTCCTCGGGACTACAGACCATCGCGATGGCGGCAAACAGCATTCGCTCGGATGGCGCGGATTGCATCGTGGCCGGCGGAGTGGAAAGCATCTCGATCCCCGGCGGCGGCGCACCAAAAGAATCGATCGATCCGGATTTGCTCAAGACAGCGCCCGCCATCTTCATGGCCATGATCGACACCGCCGACATCGTCGCCGAGCGCTATAAGGTCAGCCGCGAATACCAGGACGAATACTCGCTGGAATCGCAACGTCGTATGGCGGCGGCGCAGCAGGCCAACAAGTTCAAGGACGAGATCGTCCCGATGAAGACCAAGATGAAGGTGGTCGACAAGGCGACAAAGGCGGAAAGCATCGTCGACTATGTGGTCGACCGCGACGAATGCAACCGCCCGGACACCACACTGCAAGGGCTCGCCAAGCTGGAACCGGTCAAGGGGCCCGGCAAATACATCACCGCCGGCAATGCCAGCCAGCTTTCGGACGGCGCAGCGGCCGTCGTTTTGATGGAAGCCAAGGATGCGGAAAAGCGCGGTCTCAATCCTCTCGGCCGCTTTGTGGCCTGGGCGGCGGCCGGCTGCGAGCCGGATGAGATGGGGATCGGACCGGTGTTCGCCGTGCCGAAGCTGCTCAAGCGTCACGGGTTGAAGGTCGACGATATCGATCTTTGGGAACTCAATGAGGCCTTCGCCAGCCAATGCCTGTATTCCCGTGACCAGCTCGGGATTGATCCCGAGAAGTACAATGTCAACGGCGGCTCAATCGCCATCGGCCACCCCTTTGGCATGACGGGCGCGCGCCTGACAGGCCACATCCTGCAGGAGGGACGCCGGCGAAAGGCCAAGTGGGGCGTGGTGACCATGTGCATCGGCGGCGGCCAGGGCGGCGCCGGGTTGTTTGAAATCTATAACTGAGCCAAAGCCTGGCTCAACCATGCCGGCGCTGAAATGTGCCGGGTTGATGGCAATCGAGACGGCAGCGCGGCGGAGTAATCCGCCGCGTTGTTTTTTATTGTTTATTCAGGCCGCGCGCACGGTACCGAGAAACTTCTCAACCTCGTTCTTTAACCGGTCGCTTTCGATTGCCAGCGACTGCGCCGCCTTCAACACGTGGCCAGACGCAGAGCTGGTCTCGCTCGATCCGCGACTGACCTCGGTCACTTCAGAAGCAACCTGCGTAGAGAGTTCGGCAGATTTCTGCACGTTGCGCGCGATCTCCTGAGTGGCGGCGCCCTGTTGCTCGACGGCGGCGGCGATCGCCGAGGAGACTTCAGAGATCAGCGTAATGGTTGAGGTAGTTTCTCTTATTTCGGCAACCGTTTCCGCAGTCGCCAATTGCATGTCGCCAATTTGCGCGCTGATTTCTCCGGTCGCCTTCGCGGTTTGGGTCGCCAGCGCCTTGACCTCGGAGGCAACCACCGCAAATCCGCGTCCGGCCTCGCCCGCTCGCGCGGCCTCAATGGTCGCATTAAGCGCCAGCAGGTTGGTCTGTTCGGCCACCTCGGTAATCAGTTTGACAACGTCGTAAATTCGGTCGGCGGCGCGCGAAAGCTTTGCGATGCTCTCATCGGTTTTTTGCGCCTGACTGACGGCGGTGCCAGCAATCCTGGTGGATTCATGGACCTGCCGGCCGATCTCATTGACGGACGCGGTGATTTCTTCCGTTGCAGCCGCGACCGCCTGAATGTTTTCGGTGACCTCACGCGAAGCCGATGCAGCAGAGTCGGACACAGACTTTGCGAGGTCCGACGTCTTTGTCATGGTCGTTGCCGATGCCTCCAGCTCGGTCGAAGCCGATCCAAGCGACTCGACCAACTCGCCGATCATCGCCTCGAAATGGCTGGTGGCCGCTGTAACGCGTTGAGTGTGGGCGGTGCTGATCGCCGCATCGGCGCTGGTCGCATCATCGGACGCCTTCTTGGCGACGAGCGCTTCCTTGAAGACTTGAAGCGCGGCAGCAATCCGGCCTATTTCGGTGGTTTCGGCTTGGTGCGGAATCTCCGCCGACAAATCGCCATTCGTCAACCGCCCCATCGGTTGCAGGATCGAGCCAATGCCGCGCCGGATGTCGCGGGTCAGATAGATCGCCGCTCCGAGGCCGAGGATGATGGCGCCAATGAGAATGGCGGACATCAAGCCAATCGCGGTCCAATAAGTAGCCTGGGCTCGCTGCCCGGCGACTTCGGCGCCCTTGTCATTGAGTTCCACCAGACTAGCGAGCGTTGCGTCCATGGTCCGGCCGATCGGTACCACCTTGCCGGCGTTGATGCTTTTTGCTGTCAACGTCCGCCCGTTCTGGGTCGGCGACAATTAGATGGTCGCGCAGCACGGCGCGGTACCGAGCGGACTGCACCCGCATCTCGCCGATCCATCGCACGCTCGGCAGCCATTCCGCCTGGATATCCTGGGCGGCGGCGTTGATCGCGCGCATCTGCATGAACGAAAACCCACCGATCGTGGCGATCACCAGAAACAGAAATGATACAATTGCGAAAAGCTTGGCGCTGATCGAATATTTGGCGAGCATTACATGGCTCTCGTTGAGGTAAACGTCGCCGTCGTGCTGACGAGCATCGGCGATAAGAGCAAATCTCCGTTATTAATATTCTAAGACTTTGCCAACCAGCTACGTAGTTGTACGCGCCAGAACGGATCTAGCAGCGATCGAGCGCAGATTCCAAAACCGCTTGACGCGACCCTTCGCTGCTGACCCCCGGTCACGTGCGGCATGAATCCCGATGGGCAGTGGCTCGGCCCTGGAGTACTCGTCGTCGGTCAGATTCGATCGACAGCAATTTGGCCAAATGGCGGCGGCTCAACCCGCATTCCATTGGTTGTCGGGCTTTGGGAGGTTTTGGAGTCCGGCCTCGGACTAGGAGCCGATTTCGCGCCTTCGCAAGTTGCTGGCAGGAATCCCCACCTGAGGCCGAACGGCGTAAGGATCATTCTTTTTTCATCCGCTCTATTGCGGTCACCGGAAGATTGATCCACCTGAGTTGGGTACGGCCGATAGGCGTGGCGGGAAGCCGAAGGAGCCTTGCGATGAGCCGACGTGAGTGCAGGCCCCGCCGATGCCGTTAATCGATCCGCTCTATGTTACCTCCGGTTTCGCGGTTGGTCTTCTCGTTGGGATGACCGGCGTGGGGGGCGGCTCGCTGATGACGCCGTTGCTGATCCTGCTGTTTGGGATCCATCCCTCGACCGCGGTTGGCACCGATTTGCTCTACGCGGCCGGGACCAAGGCAGGCGGCAGCGTCGTTCACAGTTGGGCGCGCAGCGTGCACTGGCCGGCGGTGATCCGGTTGGCCAGCGGCAGTATACCGGCGAGCATCTTGACGCTGCTTGTGCTTTGGCAGCTCGATCTCAACAGCGCAGCGGCGCGCAGCCTGATCAATGTCGTGCTGTCGTTTGCACTTGTGCTGACAGCCGCCTCGCTGATCTTCCGCAAAACCATATTGCAGTCCCTTGGCCAGGTGGTTGATCGGCTCGAATCCTCCACGATCGGACGCGCCACCGTACTGGTCGGAGCCATGCTAGGCGTGCTGGTCTCGATCTCATCGGTCGGGGCGGGCGCGGTGGGCGTCACCGCGCTGCTGCTGCTGTACCCGAAACTGCCGATGGCGCGTATTGTCGGTTCCGATATCGTGCACGCGGTGCCTTTGACGCTGGTTGCGGGTATCGGACACTGGGCGATGGGCGCCATCGATTGGCACCTAATGGCGGTGCTGCTGGTCGGCTCGCTGCCCGGCATTGTCATAGGCAGCTATTTCGCCACCCGCGTGCCGGAAACTGCGCTCAGGCTGCTGCTGGCCATAACGTTGATCGCGGTTGCGGGAAAGCTTGCATCGACTGAATGGAATTGGACGGGCTCGGTGCTTGCAACTGCGGCCCAGAGCACTCACCGCTGACATTGCATTGATAGGCGGCTTGGCCGGGCTGGCCCGCTTGGGCGCGCCTCATTGCGCGCCTCCCGGCCTCGTGGCGAACCAGATGACATGACGCGCGCCCTTGCGCTTTGCCGCCGCACGGACATTGAGCTCGTTCACCTCGAAGCCGGCGTTGCGAAGCCGTTTGGAGAATGCAGGATTCGGACCCGACGACCAAACCGCCAGCACACCAGCCGGCCGCAGCGCGCGGTGAATGGTCTTCAATCCTTGCATGTCATAAAGCGCGTCATTCGCCTTGCGGATCAGTCCTTCCGGGCCGTTGTCGACATCGAGCAGGATCGCATCGAAAGCGCAGACGTGCGATCGAATGACCTCGACTGCATCGGCTTCGTGAATGCTCGCGCGCGGATCGGTAAGGCTCTCGCCAAAAAGTCTTGCCATCGGACCTCTGGCCCAGGCGATCACGGCAGGCACCAGTTCGGCTACCATGATCCGCGCCTATTCGAGCCCAGCATCATTGAAAAATCATCGCCCCTTTGCATCAGACGAAGCTCGACTTCCGCCCCAGGCACGCGCGCGGCATCGATTTGCAGCCAAGGAATCATGATTACAATTCTGCTGGTTTTGCCGGCCTCTAGCCGAGCATCTGGGTGTCGCCGCAAATCGAGATTGCCTGACCCGAAATCGTCCTGCCGCGCGGACTGCACATGAACAAGATCTGGTCGGCGATTTGTTCGGGCGTCACATAGTCCTTGATCGAAGTGTAGGAAAACGCCGTGCGCTCCATCTCGGCATAGGAAACCCCACGCTGCTGCGCCTTGGCCTCCAGCACCCGGCGCTGCCGAGCGCCCGCCACCAGCCCCGGCAGGATGGCATTGACGCGGATGTTGTCCGGCCCGAGTTCGATCGACAGCGATTTTGTCAATCCAATCACGCCCCATTTCGCCGCCGCATAAGGCGTGCGCATCGCAAAGCCGAGTCGGCCTGCGGCCGACGAGATATTGACGATCGATGCGTTCCTGCTGTTGCGCAGGTGCGGGACCGCAAGCCGCGTGCAGTTGAACTGACCGGTCAGGCAGATTTCCAGACAGCGGTCCCAGTCTTCCGGGTTCATCTCCTCGATCCGCGAGGTCGGGCCGGCGATGCCGGCGTTGTTGACGAGTACGTCCAATCCACCAAGTCTCGCCAGCGCTTCCGCGAACAGGTTTTTGACGGCCGGCCGATCGGAGACATCGCACCGTGTCGAGGTGATCGTGGCATCGCTCGCCGCAAGTGCGGACAACGCCGCTTGATCGACATCGCAAGTGTGAACTTTTGCGCCTTCGCCGGCGAAGCGGCGAGCGATCGCCAGCCCGATGCCGTTACCTCCGGCGGTGACCAGCACGCGCAAACCCCTGATTTCGAGATCCATGACCGCTCCAACGCTCCGGCCTTCAACGCGTAATCTCCCCACGCTCAAGATTTTCGCGAGAGGACTCGACAATCGCCCTATGTTTTGCGACGCTATTTGCAACCCTAACGGTGATCACAGATCACGACAAGCGATCAGGGCGCTCACTATTTCAAAGAACGGCGCGCCAAACGAAAGCGCGCGAAGAAAAAACAGCCGCAGGGTCAACGCGGCCGCACCAGGGAGACCGGGATGTCAAACCATAATCAATTTACGCGTCGTCAATTTACGCGGCGCAGCTTGCTGAAGACGGCCGGCGGTATCGCGCTGGTGTCCGGGGTGTCCGCGCCGGCGATCTTGCGCGCCCAGACTGCCGAAGTGATCAAGATAGGCCATTTGACGCCGCGCACCGGTTTTCTCGGGCCGCTTGGGGAATATGCGGTGATGGCGGCCGATCTCGCGGTAGAGGAGATAAATGCCGCGGGAGGCATGATGGGGCGGAAGGTGGAGCTGCTGAAGGAAGACTCAGTGAACCCACAGACTGCCTCCACCAAGGCCGAGCGTATGATCGAGCGCGACAAGGTCGCCTGCCTCATCGGCGAGATTTCGTCCGCCTCCTGCCTCACGATCGCGCAGGTCGCCCAACGCAACAAGGTGCTTTACATCAACACCGGCGGCAATTCGGATGCGCTGCGCGGCTCCGATTGCAAGCGATATATGTTCCATGTCGAATCCCAAAACTCGATGTATGTGAAAACCGTCGGCCGTTCGTTCCTGCGCGACGGGTTGGTCAAGGGCAAGAAGTGGTATTCGCTCACGGCCGATTATGCGTTCGGACATGACCTCCTCAAGGTTTCCAAGCGCTTCATGGAGGCCAATGGCGGCAATTTCGCCGGCGACGATCTGGTCCCGACCGACGCCACCGATTTCTCTGCTTATTTGTTGAAGATCCGCGAAGCCAAGCCCGATCTGGTGGTGATCAATCTCGCCGGCAACCAGATCACCAACTTCCTCAAGCAATATGCAGAGTTCGGCCTGACCTTCCCGGTCGGCGGCTTCGGTTTCGACACCGCGCTTGCCTGGGCCGCCGGCAAGGGCAACTTCGTCGGCACCTGGCCGGTGGTCTGGCATCATCTGGTGGACACGCCGGGCACAAAAGCGTTTGTCGCAACCTTCACCAAGAAATATTCCAAACCGCCGGAAAACCAGGCATGGGGCGACTACATCTCTATCAAGATCGTGGCGCAGGCGGTCAATGAACTGAAGTCAACGGAGTCGACGAAGATCATCGAGCATTTCGAGAAGGGCGCGAAGTTCGACCTGCTCAAGACCCGCCCCGGTTATTTCCGCGCTTCGGATCACCAGCTGATGCACGAAATGTACGCGATCACGGCCTTGCCGGCAGACAAGATCAAGAATCAGTGGGACATCTTCACCTCGAGTCCGCCGGTTCCGGAACCGAACGAGGACCTGGAGGTGATCGCGGCCACCAAGGAAGAGAACAGCTGCACGTTCCCGACCTGATCGGTTGTCTCAAAGCCGGGCCGTTCGGCCCTATCCGGTCAGTGCGAACAGCCAACGGGTCGCCCGAATGCGCGCGCCCCGTTGGCCCCTAAAGCATTTCACAGGTTTTACTTTGATCGGGGCCTGACATGTCTGCCATGTTGTTAGCCCAGCAAATCCTCAACGGACTGCTTGATGGCGTCTATTATCTCCTGATCGCGCTTGGCCTGTCGCTGATCTTCTCCCTCGGCGGCATCGTCAATCTCGCCCATGGCGCGTTCTATGCGATCGGCGCCTATCTCACTTTGGTGATTTCGCCGTATCTCGGCTTCGGCGGTGCCTTTGTTGCAGCGCCAGTCGCCGTCGCCCTGCTCGGCATTCTGATCGAGCGCACGCTGTTCCGCCGATTTTATCGCTCCGATCCGATCCTCTCGCTGTTGATGACGTTCGGGCTCGCCATGGTCGCGGAGCAGGTGCTTCGAATGATCTTCGGCGCGCCACCCTTATCCTATTCGATTCCACCCTGGCTGCGCGGACAGGTCGCTCTCGGCAGCTTCATCTATTCATTTTACCGCGTGGTTCTGCTTGGCATCGCTGCGGCCTGCATCGCCGGTCTATGGCTGTTGTTGCAACGAACTTCCTTCGGCCGCGTGGTGCGCGCCGGCGTTCAGAACCCGGACATGGTTGGTGCGCTCGGCATTTCACTGCAGCCGTATATGTCCGCGGTAGCTGCGCTAGGCATCGGACTTGCGGGCCTGGCCGGCGTGCTGCTGGCGCCGATCTATTCCATCCATCCGGCCATGGGCCAGGAGATCATCACGCCGGCTTTCGTGGTGGTGGTGATCGGCGGTCTCGGATCGTTCTGGGGAGTGGTGGCCGCCGCCCTACTGGTCGGTCTCGTCAAAGGCGTCATGGTCGGGATCGGCTATTCCGCCGCGTCCACCGCGGCGATCTACCTGTTGATGCTGTTGGTGCTGTTGTTCAGGCCGAGGGGCCTGTTCGGCGAACGCATCCTGCGGTTCGAGTGAGGCGGCGCTGAGATGGCAAAACGTCTGCCCGTTCCATTGTTGATATCAGCGCTCGGACTGATGCTACTGCCGCCTGTGCTGCTCGCGCTCGGCCTCACCATGACTTCGGCAACGGAAGTTGTGGTGTATGCCATCGCGTGCATGGCATTGAACATTCTGGTCGGACATACCGGGCTGGTTTCGTTCGGTCACGGTGCCTGGTTCGGGCTTGCCGCCTACGCCGCGGCGTTGATCCAGCGCAACCTGATGACGGACTCGTTTTTCGGCCCGACCATTGCGGGCGTTCTCATCGTGAGCGTGCTTGCCGCGGCGTTCGGTTTCCTGATCCTGCGCCGGCGTGGCGTGTATTTTTCGCTGCTGACGCTGGCGCTTTCAGCGATGCTTTATGCGGTGTCGTTTCGCTGGACCGAAGTAACCGGCGGCGAGAATGGGCTCGGCGGCATCACGCGACCGACGCTGCTCGGCTTCAACCTGGAATCATCAACCCATTATTACTGGCTGGTCGCGGCAATCGCGTTTTCCGTGCTGATCCTGCTATGGCGCTTTCATAATTCGAGCGTCGGCAGCGTCTTGGTGGCAATACGGGAGAACGAGCAGCGCGCCCGCTTCCTTGGCTATCCTACTGACCGCTACAAGCTGACCGCGTTCGTGCTGTCGGCAGGCATTACCGGGCTTGCCGGTATTCTTCTGCTTTACCAGAACCGCATGACTTCGGCCGATCCGATTTCGGTCTCGTTCTCGGGCGATCTGCTGGCCATGGTCGTGATCGGCGGGATGCGCGGTTTCCTGGGGCCCGCGCTCGGCGCGCTGTTCTTTATCTTGTTTCGCGAATTCCTGGGCATTTACACCGAGAACTGGCTGTTCTGGTTTGGCCTGGTGTTCGTCGCCTTCATCGTGTTTTCGCCGACCGGTCTGGTCGGGGTCGGCGAGCGGCTGATCGCGCCTTTCCGCAAGAGGACGACTGAAGACGCCGCGATGTCCGCGCGACGGATCGAAGTGCTGCCGCTGCCGGAATTCCTGCGGCCGAAATCTCATGTCGATGGTGCGGTGCTTACCGCCCGTCACATCGTCAAGAGCTTTGGCGGCATCCGGGCCGTACAAGGCATCGACATCTCGGTTGCCGACCGCACGCTGCACGCATTGATCGGGCCGAACGGCGCCGGTAAGACCACGGCGTTCAACCTGCTGTCGGGCATGTTTCCCCCGGATGAAGGCGCGGTGTCGCTGGCCGGCCAGCCGATCGCCGGGCATACGCCGGAAGAGATCGCACGAGCCGGTATCGGCCGCTCATTCCAGATAACCAACCTGTTTCCGGCGCTGAGCGTCGGCGAGAACATCCGGCTGGCGGTGCAGGCGCGGCACCCGCGCCGCTTCGATCCTTTCACCAATGCATTGTCGATAAATGCCATCAATACCGAGACCGACGAGGTCATTCGTTATCTCGGGCTCGCTGGCATCGAAAAGGCCGAAGCGGGCATGCTGTCCTATGGCGGGCAGCGGCTGCTCGACATGGGCGTGGCGCTTGCCACTGCGCCCCGCGTGCTGTTGCTGGACGAACCGCTCGCAGGCCTTGCCGCGGCCGAACGTGAGCGCATCGGCGCGATCATCAAACGTATCTCATCCGATTTGCCAGTGCTGCTGGTCGAACACGATATCGACCGGGTCTTTCAGCTGGCCGATCAGATCACCGTCATGAATGAAGGCCGGGTGCTGCTCGATGGATCGGTCGAGGAGGCGCGTTCCAGCGCCAAAGTGCAGGAGGTCTATATCGGTTCCGGTGCGACCGAGGTTGCAGCACGCCCGCGCGAGACCGCCGCACGTGTCAGTTCGCTGTTGAGCGCGGCCCATGTCGAGACGTTTTACGGCAAGAGCCACATTCTCAACGATGTCAGTTTCACGCTGCATGAAAACGAAATCATCGCGCTGCTCGGCCGCAACGGCGCCGGCAAATCGACACTGTTGAAGACGCTGATCGGGATCGCACCGGCCTCAAGTGGCTCGATCAAACTTGCCGAAAACGAGCTGGTCGGGCTTTCGTCGGCGCAAGCTGCCCGTTTGGGCATCGGCTATGTGCCGCAGGGCCGCGGCCTGTTCGCGGGAATGAGCGTCGAGCAGAATCTCGAACTCGGCGGCCTGAAGCGCCAGACCGGCCACGGCGTCCACTGGAGCCGGGAACGTATCTACGAATATTTCCCCCGGATTCGCGAGCGCCTCGACAGTCCGGCGGATTACCTCTCCGGCGGCGAGCAACAGATGGTGGCGGTGGCGCGCGCGCTGTCAGGCGATGTGCGGGTATTGCTGCTCGACGAACCTTTCGAGGGATTAGCTCCAACCGTGGTGGAGCAATTATTCGAGACGTTCGATCGGCTGCGCAAGGAAATCGCTATCATCATTGTCGATCACAATCTCGATCTGGCGTTGGCCTTGTCCGACACCACGGTGGCGCTGGAGCGCGGCAGGGTGATTCACCAGGGCCCATCCAGGGACTTGCGGGACGACCTCGATCTGCGCCGCAAGGTGCTCTGGCTCTGAAGGAGATCCGAAAAACAAATGGGAAGCGCTGAACGCCAAGTCGCCATCGTCGGCGCCGGTTTGATCGGACGCGCCTGGGCCGCGATCTTTGCCCGCGCCGGCTGGAATGTCCGGCTCAGCGATCCGCATACCCCCACGCTGGAGGCTGCGCCGCCCCTGATCCGGGATGAATTGCACGCGCTGGCGCGTCACGATCTGGCCGACGATCCCGATGCAGCCGCGGCACGGATTTCGACTGCCGCGAGCCTCGAACAGGCGGTCAAGGACGTTGAATTCGTCCAGGAAAACGGGCCGGAGCAGATCGAAGCAAAGCGCAGCATCTTTGCGCAACTCGACAAGCTCGCGGCACCGCAGGCGCTGCTGGTCTCCTCCACGTCGGCCATCGTGGCTTCGCGCTTCACCGAAAAGCTGCCGGGCCGCTCGCGTTGCCTGATCGGCCATCCCGTCAATCCGCCGCACCTCGTGCCATTGGTGGAGTTGTGCGGGGCGCCGTGGACATCACCCGAAGCGATGGACCGTGCGCGGACAATCTATCGCGAGATCGGACAGGTGCCGGTCACGATCAATCGCGAGATCGATGGCTTCGTCCTGAACCGGCTTCAGGGCGCGCTGCTCGCGGAGGCATTCCGCCTGGTCGGTGAAGGTTATATCTCGACGGAAGACCTCGATCACACAGTGAAGGACGGCCTTGGCCTGCGCTGGTCGTTCCTGGGGCCCTTCGAGACGATCGAACTCAACGCGCCCGGCGGCATCCCCGATTACTGCGCGCGCTACACCGGCTTCTATAAGGAGCTTGCCTCCGCGCCCGCGGGTCCGGAAGTTTATCAAAGCCCGAATGTGGACCGGGTCATCGCGGCTTGGCCGCATCGGCCGACGGCGGAGCGCATTGCAAGCTTGACCCAGCACCGCAACGAGCGCCTTGCGGCGTTAGCCGCGCACAAGGCCACGCAACGCAACACAACATGAACTATCGAAATGAAGTATCGGACTGCAGGAAAGTGAGCCAAGCATGAGCCGGAAAGTCATCATCACCTGCGCCGTGACCGGTGCGATCCACACCCCCTCGATGTCGAAGGCATTGCCGGTAACGCCACAGGAAATCGCGGATGCCGCGGTCGATGCCGCCGAAGCCGGCGCCGCCATCGTGCATCTGCATGCCCGTAATCCCAAAACCGGTCAGCCTGATCAAAGCCCCGAAGCCTTTGCGCCGTTCCTGAAAATTATCAAGCAGCGCTCCAATTGCGTGGTCAACCTGACCACCGGCGGCGCGCCCACCATGACGGTGGACGAACGCGTGCGACCCGCGGCGGTCTACAAGCCGGAAGTCGCTTCGCTGAATATGGGCTCGATGAATTTTGCGTTTTTCGGCATGCTGAATCGCTTCAAGAAATTCGACCATGACTGGGAGCGCAAACATCTCGAGAACAAGGACATCGTATTTCGCAACACCTTCCAGGATATCGAATACGTGCTGACGACGCTTTCCGAGACCGACACCCGGTTCGAGTTCGAGTGTTACGACACCGCGCATCTCTACAATCTCAATTATTTTCTCGAACGGGGCATGGTGAAGCCGCCGCTGTTCGTGCAGACGGTGTTCGGGCTGCAGGGCGGCACCGGCGCGCATCCGGAAGACGTACTGCACATGAAGCGCACCGCCGACCGCCTGTTCGGGGACAAGATGGTCTGGTCAGTGCTCGGCGCCGGACGCAATCAACTGCCGATTGCGGCGATGGCAGCGGCAATGGGAGGAAACGTCCGGGTAGGGCTGGAAGATTCGCTGTGGGCGGCGCCTGGCCGCATGGCGGCATCGAACGCCGAACAGGTGCAGCTCGCCCGCAAGATCATCGAGGGTCTTGGCCTCGAAGTGGCGACCTCGGACGAGGCGCGCGACATCCTCCACCTCAAGGGCGGCGACAAGCTGGAAGTGTGACGGCTCCGTAGCTGGCGGGACAGCCGTTCCCGCATCGCGCGCCGTCGCTCGCATTAGTCCGAAGTAGCAATGTCGACGCGGCCGTTGCTGGTTGCGCCGATGCCCCGCCATGATAACGTTCAAGAAAATCGGGGCAGAAGGCCAAATACGAGGGAGGAATACATGCGGAGCGTGCACGCGCTTGCCGCCACTGTCTTGTCATTGCTGGCAATCTCGGAGATCGCGCATGCAGGCGAGAAGCAGGGCGGAATCTTCCGGATCTACCACCGGGATAGCCCGGGCAGCGCCTCTATTCACGAGGAGGCCACCTACTCGACCAACGTGCCGTTCATGCCGGTGTTCAACAATCTCGTCATCTACAAACAGGACGTCGCACAAAACAGTCTGGACTCGATCGTTCCTGATCTCGCAGAGAGCTGGAGCTGGAGCGGCGACAAAAAGACGCTGAGCTTCAAGCTGAGGCAAGGTGTGAAATGGCACGATGGAAAACCATTCACGTCGGCCGACGTCAAATGCACGTTCGACATGCTGATGGGCAAATCGCAGCAGAAATTCCGAAAGAATCCGCGCAAGTCCTGGTACGATGAGGTTGCTGACGTCACCACCAGCGGCGACTTCGAGGTCGCATTCAACTTGAAGCGGCCTCAGCAACGAATCGATCAAGCTCGTCCGCAATCCGGACTACTGGAAAAAGGGATTCCCGCATCTAGATGGCATCGAATTCACTATCATCGCGAATCGTTCGACCGCCATTCTCGGGTTTGTCTCGGGAAAATTCGATATGACCTTTCCAACAGAGGTATCGATCCCGCTGCTGAAAGACGTCAAGAACCAGGCGCCAAACGCGGTGTGCGTCGTCGAACCCAATAACGTCAGCACCAACATCATCGTCAATTCGTCTTCACCGCCGTTCGATAGCCTCGATATTCGACGCGCGCTCGCGCTGGCGCTCGACCGCAAGGCGTTTGTCAACATCCTGTTCGAAGGTCAGGCCGATATTGGCGGCACCATGCTGCCTGCCCCGGCGGGACTGTGGGCCATGCCGAAGGAAATGCTGGAGACGATACCGGGCTATGGTCCGGACGTGAACGCCAACCGGGAAGAGGCGCGCAAACTGATGCAGAAGGCGGGCTATGGCCCGGACAAGCACCTTGCGGTCAAAGTCTCGACGCGCAACATTCCGATCTATCGCGATCCGGCCGTGATCCTGATCGATCAGCTCAAGAGCATCTATATCGATGCCGATCTTGACGTGGTTGAAACCGCCAACTGGTTCTCGAAAGTTGCGCGCAAGGATTATGCGCTGGGACTCAACCTTACCGGCAATGCGGTCGATGATCCCGACCAGTCGTTCTACGAGAACTACTCCTGCAAATCGGAGCGCAACTATACCAATTACTGCAATGCCGAAATCGAAAAGATGTTCGATGTGCAATCCCAGGAAACTGACGTTGAGAAGCGCAAGAAGCTGGTTTGGGAGATCGATAAGAAGATCCAGGAGGACGTCGCGCGGCCGATCATCTTGCACTCCCGTACCGGCACCTGCTGGCACCCCTATGTAAAGGGCGTCACCGTGATGGTGAACAGCTCCTACAACGGCTACCGTTATGAGGACGTATGGCTGGACAAGTGAGACATCCGCTTCGCAAAGCAATAAAAAGCCTCGCCAGCGGGCCTGACAAGCTGACCGCATTTCGACCGCGCAATACGCGCTGAGGGAGCAGCCAGGTGTTTGCTTACATCGTGCGGCGCCTCGTTTTGATGCTCGTGACCCTGTTCGGGATCTCGGTCATCATCTTTGTGCTGCTGCGCATCGTGCCCGGCAACATCGTCGACATCCTGTTCGCCGCCGCCGGATATGTCGACCAGGCCGACAAGGCCAATCTGGAGCGGGAACTCGGACTCGATCAACCGATTGTCGTGCAATATCTGCAATGGATCGGCGGGATGCTGCGGGGCGATCTCGGCTATTCCTATGTCTCCGAGAAGCCCGCGCTGGACGAGATACTGCCGCGGATTCCGATCACGGCGCGGCTGGCGGGGCTTGCACTGTTGTTCTCCGCCTCGATGGGCATTCCGCTCGGGGTGATCAGCGCGGTCAAACAAGGCACGCGGCTCGACTATTTCTTGCGGGTGGTCAGCCTGAGCGGCCTATCGCTGCCCTCCTTCTGGCTCGGGCTCCTGATTTTGATGGCATCGGTCGCGATGTTCGGGACCATGCCGATCTTCAATCCGAACCCGAAGACCTGGACGGAGGCTTTGGCGATCTATTGCGTTCCGGCGCTCGCGGTCGGGTTTCGTAGCGCCGCCCTGACGATGCGGATCACGCGCTCCTCGATGCTGG
>VAZS01000161.1 GCA_005884855.1 Alphaproteobacteria bacterium
ATCCGCAGCGCACCGCGCCGCGCCATGCGACCCGCGCGGGCGAGAAGTGCGTCGAGGCGATCTTCCGCTTCGAGACGCGCGAGCGCATAGGCGCCGGCGTGCTGCGCATGAAGGACGACAAGGCGTGGACGCTCCTCACCGCGCTCGACGAGCTGAAGGGGCACGAGGAACACGTCGGCAGCCACCGGCCGAAGGGCTGGTCCTACTCGCGCGACTTCGCCGGACCGAACTGGCTGGATCTGCGAAAAGCAAAGCAGGAGTTCAGGGACGCCGACCCGACGGTGCTCATCGTCGGCGGCGGGCAAGCCGGGCTGTCGATCGCCGCGCGGCTCGCGCAACGCGGGATCGATGCGCTGATCGTCGATCGCTGGCCGCGCATCGGCGACAACTGGCGCAAGCGCTATCACGCGCTGACGCTGCACAACCAGGTGCAGGTCAATCACCTGCCCTATATGCCGTTCCCGCTGAACTGGCCGCTCTATATTCCAAAGGACAAGCTCGCGAACTGGTTCGAAGCCTATGTCGATGCCATGGAACTCAACTTCTGGAACGGGACCGAGTTCGAGGGGGGCGTTTACGATGAAGCGAAAGGACGTTGGTCGGCGGTGCTGCGCCGGAGTGACGGCAGCAGGCGCGAGATGCATCCGCGACATGTGGTGATGGCAACCGGCGTCAGCGGAATTCCGAACCTGCCGGATATCCCGAGCCTGAAAAACTTTGCCGGCGTGGTCCTGCATTCCAGCCAGTATGACGACGGTGAAGCGTGGAAGGGAAAACGCGCGCTAGTGATCGGCACTGGCAATAGCGGCCACGACATCGCGCAGGATCTATATTCGAGCGGCGCAAACGTAATTCTGGTTCAGCGCAGCTCGACCCTCATCACCAACATCGAACCATCGGCGCAATTGGCCTATGCGGCCTACAACGAGGGGACACTGGAAGATAACGACCTGATCGCGACCTCGATGCCGCTTGCGCTGGCCAGGCGAGCTCACTTCCTGATGACCGAACAATCGAAGAAGCTGGACCAGCAGTTGCTGGAAGGACTGGCGCGTGTCGCCTTCAAGCTCGATTTCGGCGACGGCGGCACCGGCTGGCAATTCAAATATCTCACGCGCGGCGGCGGCTACTACTTCAACGTCGGCTGCTCCGATCTGGTCGCGGCAGGCGAAATCAAGCTGATCCAGTTCTCGGACATTGATTCATTTGTCGCCGACGGCGCGCGCATGAAGAGCGGCGACACCTTGCCGGCTGACCTGATCGTGCTCGCGACCGGCTACAAGGGCCAGGAACATCTGGTGCGCAAACTGTTCGGCGAGGGCGTCGTTCAACGCATCGGCCCGATCTGGGGATTCGGCGAGGGTCAGGAACTGCGCAACATGTACACCCGCACCGCGCAGCCCGGGCTGTGGTTCATCGCCGGCAGCCTGGCACAATGCCGGATCAACTCGAAATATCTGGCCTTGCAGATCAAGGCGATCGAGGAAGGCTTGTTGCCGCGCATCGCAGAGCGGGACGCAGCCGCCGCGTGACTCGAAAACATGTTTTTGGCGGGGGGACACATGCCGGTCGTTCTCGGCTCGGGCGAGCATCGCTATCGCGTCGTAGAGAACTGGGCGAAACTGCCCGAGGGCTGGAATCTCACAGACGTGGCCTCGGTTGCCGTCGACAGCAGGGATCGCATCTACGTCTTCAATCGCGGCGCCCATCCGATGGTCGTGCTCGACCGCGAGGGCAATTTCATAAAAAGCTGGGGCGAAGGCCTGTTCAGCCGGGCGCACGGCCTGCACATCGACAGCGAAGATAATCTCTATTGCACCGATGACGGCGACCATACCGTGCGCAAATGCTCGCCAGACGGCAAGGTGCTGCTGACCATCGGCATCCCGAACCAGCCGAGGCCGTTCATGAGCGGTGAACCTTTCCACCGCTGCACCCACACCGCTCTTTCACCGAAAGGCGAGATCTATGTGTCGGATGGTTACGGCAACGCCTGCGTGCATAAATTCACTCCTGACGGCAAATTGATAAAAAGCTGGGGCGAGCCGGGCACCGATCCCGGCCAGTTCAATATCGTGCACAACATCGTCACCGATGCCGAGGGCTGGGTCTATGTCGCCGATCGCGAGAACCATCGCGTGCAGGTGTTCGACGCCAACGGCAAATACGAGACGCAGTGGAATTTCCTGCACCGCCCCTGCGCGCTGCATTGCTGCGGAGGGAAGCAGCCGAATTTCATTGTGGGCGAGCTCGGCCCGGGGATGCCGGTCAACCGCACCACGCCCAATCTCGGCCCGCGCCTGAGCATCCTCGACCGCAAGGGAAATCGGATCGCGCGCCTCGGCGGTGAAAACGGCCCCGGTCTCGATGCCGGCAAATTTCTCGCGCCGCACGGCATCGCGCTGGATTCGAAAGGCGACATCTATGTCGGCGAAGTCGGCGTCACCGACTGGAAGACCAGCTTTCCGGAAACGCCGATGCCGGCTGTGGTTCGCTGCCTGCAGAAGCTGGAGAAGATCTGAGCGCCCGATTGGCCGGCCGCCGAGATCCATTAGATGCGCGCTTCCAGCACCATGCTGAAGGGACCTTCTGTCGCGCGGCGCACGCGACCGAATCCGGCGCCTTTGAGCACCTCGGAAAGCTTTGCCTCACCGGCTTGAGCTCCGAGCGCCTCGCCGACTTCCTGGGCCAGGGATGTCGGCACGCAGATCATTGTCGAGGCGTTGTAGTACAGCCGGCTGACCGGATTAGTGACATTGTCCCCTGCTTTGTCGGCAGCAATGGGCTCCACGATCATCCACGTGCCATCCGGTTTCAAGAGTGTACGTAAATGCGCCGCGCAGCCGCGTGGGTCGCCCATATCATGAAGGCAATCGAACGTAGTGATCAGATCGAAATCCTTCTCCGCGATAGCCTTTGCCGGAGCCGTTTCAAACCGGACGCGCTCGGCGAGGCCGTGCTTCTTCGCATGAGCATTAGCCTGCTCGATCGACGGCGAATGAAAATCGTATCCGACGAATGAGCTTTTGGGAAACGCCTCGGCCATCAGCAACGTGGAGAAGCCCACGCCACAGGCAGCCGCTACTTTCGCCCCACGCGACTCCCGCGCCGGTGCGGAAAGCGCTCTCCACCTTGGGCTGACCCCTGACCATCTCAGCAGCTAGATCGAAGGCTCCTTCCAGGTAGACCGGGCTGTCCTTCACCGCGAAAACCATTGCCTGTTCGGGCGACAAGCTGAATTCGTCACTTGCCGGATTGAACGTGACATAACCATTGGCCGCTTGAGCAAGCGCCCATTCTCTCACATAACGTTTCGCCAGCCCTGTCCATGCGGCTAGCTTGTCTGCCGTTCCGGCGCCATGCGTGTGCAGAGCTTCAAACAGACCGAGCTTGTAGCCGATGCTTCCAGTGGGCACGCTGAACGCGCCCCCGAGATCGCCAAGCATCTTTCCAACGAGTCCGTTCAGTTTGTCCATGTCGATGTTGCTCATAATCACTTCCTTTGAAATGGCGGGAATTTGCGCTTAATTCGTTTGACCAACCAGAATCTGGTCGATGTCGGTCGACCAGGTAAAGTTAATCGGCCTTTTTCGATTGCTGACAGCGCGACCGAGCCTGGGCGGCTTCCGCCAACCCTTCGCCGGCTTGGCAGCGATCGAGGCCGATATCCCTCAATTCCCTGTCGGTGAGACTTCGCAGTAAAATTAGCTGCGCCTGGTACTCACGCTGTGCGATCAGAGCAGCGATCCAGTTGTTGACCAGCCGGCCGAGCCTCCTCGTGGCCTTTCTGATCATCTTTCGAAACGCGCCCGGCGCCGCCGAGGAATAGATTGAAGTATCGTTTGCTATCGTCATTGTGATTTCCTAAAACGTGGGAGCTCCCCTCCATTTGCAGCATGCGCCTTGCGAGTTCCCAAGACTTTGAGAGACCTACGATTTATTCTTCAGATTTACTTGAGATGTGCGTTAGAGAGTCTATTTCCCGCCGACGTTGAAATTCTTGAAATTGAAATGCCTTCAGCCGGCAGCTTTGACCTGTGATTTCAGACGCTCAAATTACGTGGAACCCCAATGATTTTCGCCTTCGGACGCCACAGGATTGATGTTGAGAGGCGCGAGGTAACAAACGGTGGGACCTCGGTGCACGTCGAGCCTCAGGTGTTCGATCTGCTGATCTGTCTGCTTGAGAACCGCGATCGTGTCGTCAGCAAGGACCACCTTATGAACTCGGTGTGGGGCGACCGAATCGTCTCGGAATCAACACTGACCAGTCGCATCAACGCGGCGCGAAAGGCCATTGGCGATAATGGAAAAGACCAAAGACTCATCCGTACGATTCCGCGCAAGGGATTCTTGTTCGTCGGCGATGTGAAAACGCAGGAACACAACAGCGCGCCGGCGACTGCTGTGGCCGGACAGGTGGCTGCGAACGAGCGCGCGTCCGCTGTAGCGGCAGAGCGTCGTTCCATTGCGGTGCTTCCCTTCACCAACATGAGCGGCGATCGAAATCAGGAATATTTTTCGGACGGTATCAGCGAAGACATCATTTCCGCGCTCTCGAAGCTGCGCTGGTTCCTCGTGATCGCCCGGAATTCATCCTTTCTCTACAAGGGGAAATCCGTCCACATCAAGCAGGTGGCCGAAGAACTCGGTGTCGATTATGTCGTCGAAGGCAGTGTGCGCAATGTGGGAAACCGAGTGCGCATATCAGCGCAGCTGAACGATGTCGCCACATCCAGCCATCTCTGGGCGGAACGCTACGAGGGCAGCCTTGGCGACGTATTCGCACTTCAGGACGAGATAACCAACTCGATCGTCGCTGCTATCGAACCGCAACTTTATGCCGCCGAGAGCTTTCATGCCGAACGCAAGCCTCCGAACAGCATGGATGCGTGGGATCTCGTCATGCGAGCCATGTCATACTACTGGCGAGTGACGCGGCAGGACAACTTCGTCGCTCAGGCCTTTCTCGAAAAGGCGGTCGCCATAGATCCGAACTATGGTCAAGCCCTGGGGCTGCTCGCCACCAGCCATGCGTTTGGGACTCACATGGGTTGGGAGGACATGACGACAGCGATCCCCATTGCTGAACGCGCGAGCCGGCGCGCTATCGAGATCGACAGTGAAGACCCTTGGGCGCACAATGCTTTGGGTAGCGTCTACCTCTGGGCGCGCCGTCTCGACGACTCGCTGGCCGAGTTCGAGGTAGCTCTGCAGCTTAATCCGAACTTCTCATTGGCACAGGGGTTCTATGCATTGGTGTTAACGTATACCGGCCGCTGGCAGGAGGCCGACGCGGCTGTGCGTCGCGCTCTGCGGCTTAGTCCGCGAGGTCCGTTTTCCGCGATCTATTATGGTGTTGCAGGTTACGCGCAATTCACCGGGCGGAACTATGAGGAAGCGATTCGCATGTCCCGCGAGGCCGTTCGGGAACGTAGCGACTTCACGGGGGCGCTTCGGGTTATTAGCGCCGCTGCCGGCATGCTGGGAAATCACGAGCTCGCGGCGACTTCACTTCAAGAGCTGCGCCGAACGCAGCCCAACATCTCGCTTGCCTGGATCGCCGATCAGATTCCGTGGAACCTGGATGCCGACCGCGACCATTATCTCGAGGGATTGCGCCGCGCGGGTTTGACCTGATGGCCCCTTCATCGCTCTTGGTCAAGGCCCGCGCGGCGCAATCCCTCGAGATAGCGTTCGCGGTCGACGTCAAGTTTGAACGGTATCTTTTTCGCGATCCAATCTAGCGATATATTGGGCTGCGCACGCAGAAGGTCCTCCAGTGCGGCCTGAGCGACTTCATTCATCCCGGCCATGCCCGCCGCTGCAACCAGCACCCGATGGCCCCCGGTGAAATCATTCCGCTGTCTCAGGGATTCGCGGGCCATACGGATCGCTTCGTCATAGTTGCCGCCCAGGAACTGCGCATACGCGACAACTCCGCAATAGACCGCGGCAAAAGGATCGCGCGGACTGAGTCGGAGTGCCTGCCGAGCAGCCAGGTCGCCTTCTTCCCAGCGTCCGCAATAAGCCAGCGCAACGCCATAATAGCCTCGGGCTGGGGAAAAACTGGGATTGAGCCGGATGGCTAACTCGAACTCCGCGAGCGAGTCGTCAAAATTACGCGTAAGCAG
>VAZS01000386.1 GCA_005884855.1 Alphaproteobacteria bacterium
CAGGCCACGGAACATGTGAACATAAACGGCAAAGAAGAACATCGACGCGCCGGCGGCGTGCATGTTTCGCAGCAGCCAGCCGTAGTTCACGTCGCGCACAATGCTTTCGACCGACCTGAAAGCGACATCGGCACTGGGCGTGTAATGCATCGCCAGCACCACGCCGGTCAGGATCTGCAAACCGAGCATCAACGAAAGGATGGCGCCGAAGGTCCACCAGTAGTTCAGGTTGCGCGGCGTCGGATAGGCCACGAACGAGGAATGCATGAGACCCATGATCGGCAGACGCCGTTCAATCCATTTCAAGGCTGGATTGGTCGGCTGGTAGTCGGATGGTCCGCTCATAGTGCGATCCTGAGGAAGGTAAGACGACGCGATGGGCTTAAGTCTCGGATCAGGTCCGAGGCTCAGCCAATCTGGATTTTGCTATCGGAGACGAATTGATACGGAGGCACCGCCAGATTGGCCGGCGCTGGTCCCTGGCGGATCCGACCGGAGGAGTCATATTGCGAGCCGTGGCAGGGGCAAAAAAAGCCGTCGTAGTTGCCCTCATGGGCAATCGGGATGCAGCCAAGGTGGGTGCAGATCCCGATCACGACCAGCCACTGATCGTGGCCTTCCTTGACCCGCGCCTGGTCGGGCTGCGGATCGGGAAGGCTGGAGACGTTGACCTTGCGCGCCTCGTCGATCTGCTTCTTGGTGCGGTGGCTGATATAGATCGGCTTGCCGCGCCAGAACACCTTGATGTCCTGGCCTTCGGCGATCGGCGTCAGATCGACATCGATCGGCGCGCCGGCCGCTATGGTCGAGGCATCCGGATTCATTTGCGAAACAAAAGGCCAGAGCGTAGCCACCCCGCCGACCGTGGCGGCTGCTCCCGTTGCGACAAAGAGAAAATCACGGCGTGTCGGATGTTCCGCCGAAGACGCTGTCGTCACGTTTCCAAACCCTTTCTCAGCTGCAGCCGGTGGAACCGTCCCCCGGCAAACGCATATACGAACGCATATACCACCAGGAGAAGGCTGCCGGCACCCGCGACCCGGGGCGGCAGAAAGACCGCTTTTCCCTACCCAATCGGGCGGAACAAGCAGTCCAGAATCGTTCTATTGGCACCCTTGCCGAAAGAGCGCAAGCCCGCTATCGGCTGGTCAACGTGCAATGCACTAATTCCCCGCACGGCGAGGATTTATTCGGAGAATTCATAGGAGACCGGAACGGCCGGCACACGATGCAGATAGCGCTTTTCCAGCCCGATATTCCGCAGAACACCGGGACGATTCTCCGTCTCTGCGCATGCCTCGACGTGACCGCCCACATCATCGAGCCCGCCGGCTTTCCGGTATCCGACCGGCACTTCCGCCGCGCCGGCATGGATTATCTCGATCATGTGAGCATCATGCGTCACGACTCCTGGTCAGAATTCGAGCAATGGCGTAGCCGCGCGGGCAATCGGCTGATCCTGTTCACGACCAGAAGTGCAACATCCTATCTTGATTACCGCTATGGTTCGGCCGACGTCCTGCTGTTCGGGCGAGAATCCGCTGGTGTACCCGAGGAGGTAGCCAGGGTTGCTGACGCGCGGCTGGTCATCCCCATCATGCCCAACCTTCGCTCGATGAATGTAGCGATGGCGGCGGCAATGGCTTTGGGCGAAGCGTTGCGGCAAATCGGTCCGGCAGTCGAGGAGGCTACGCGGTGAGTTACGCCGTCAAGGAGATCTTTCTCACCTTGCAGGGTGAAGGCGCGCATACCGGACGCGCGGCGGTGTTTTGCCGGTTCTCTGGCTGCAATCTTTGGAGCGGCCGCGAGCAGGACCGCGCCACCGCGACCTGTCAATTCTGCGATACTGATTTTGTCGGCACGGACGGCACGCTGGGCGGCCGTTATGCTTCTGCGCAAGCGCTTGCGGATGCCATCGCCGGGCAATGGACAGCGCGGGGCGAGAACCGCTACACGGTATTGACCGGCGGCGAACCGTTGCTGCAGGTCGATACGGCGCTGGTCGAAGCGCTGCATGCACGCGGCTTCGAGATCGGCGTGGAGACCAATGGCACGATCGTTCCGCCGGACGGGATGGACTGGATTTGCGTCAGCCCGAAAGCCGGCACCGAACTGGTGATCCGGCGCGGTCATGAGCTCAAGCTGATTTATCCGCAAGCCGACGCCAAGCCCGAGGCCTTTGTCGGCCTTGCGTTCGAACGCTTTTCGCTTCAGCCGATGGATGGACCGGACGTCGTCGAGAATACCGCGCGCGCGATTGACTATTGTCTGCGTCATCCGCAATGGCGGCTGAGCCTGCAGACGCACAAGACCGTTGGCATTAGATAGAAGCAGGATTGGGTTAGATGTGGGAATTGACAAAATCGTTCCGGTTCGAGGCAGCCCACGCGCTGTCGGGAACGACGCTTGGTGCGGCTACCGAAGAGATTCACGGCCACTCTTTCCGTGCCGAAGTCACATTGCGTGGCACGCCCGATCCTGCGACCGGAATGGTGCTGGATCTCGGGTTGTTGCAGCAGAGCATCGCGGAGGTACAAAAAAAGCTGGACCACAAGCTGCTCAATAATGTCGAGGCGCTTGGGCTGCCCACGCTTGAAAACCTTTCGCGTTTCGTCTGGGAGCGGCTCCAGCACGCCGGCCCGATTACGCGAGTGAGCATTCACCGCGACAGTTGCAGCGAAAGCTGCACCTATTACGGACCGCGGGGCTAGGCGTTTGTTTCAACAAGACGCGTCAACCAGGGTAGCCACGCCAATGGACATGGCCGTGATCGAAGATCGCAAGGCCCGCGCGCGGGGCTGGTTCGAGCGCCTGCGCGATGACATTTGCACAGCCTTCGAGGAACTCGAAGCCAATGCACCGTCATCGCTCTATCAGGGCGGCGCCGGAAGGTTCGTGCGCACCGCCTGGGACCGCACCGATCATACCGGCCAACCCGGCGGCGGCGGCGTGATGTCGGTGATGCGCGGACGGCTGTTTGAGAAGGTCGGCGTGCATTGCTCGACCGTCCATGGGGAATTCGCGCCGGAATTCCGCGCGCAGATTCCAGGCGCAGCCGAAGATCCCGCGTTCTGGGCGTCGGGCATTTCGCTGATCGCGCATATGCGCAACCCGAATGTGCCAGCCGTGCACATGAACACCCGCTTCGTCGTCACCACCAAAGCATGGTTCGGCGGCGGCGCGGACCTGACGCCGGTGCTGGACCGGCGGCGGACCCAGGATGATCCCGACACGGTTGCCTTTCATGCGGCGATGCAGGCCGCCTGCGACGCGCACGCGGAAATCGCGAGCTACCCAAAATACAAGAGATGGTGCGACGAATACTTTTATCTTCCACATCGCAAGGAGCCGCGCGGCATCGGCGGAATCTTCTACGACTGGCACGATTCCGGCGACTGGGATGCCGACCTCGCCTTTACCCAGGATGTCGGCCGCGCCTTTCTGAAAATCTATCCCGAACTCGTCAGGCGCAATTTCGACGCGCCGTGGAGCGCGGCCGACCGTGAAGAACAGCTGATCCGGCGCGGACGCTACGTTGAATTCAATCTGCTCTACGACCGAGGCACCATCTTCGGCCTGAAGACGGGCGGCAACGTAGAGTCGATCCTGTCGTCGATGCCGCCGGAAGTGAAGTGGCCGTGAGACCGTGAAGACAATGACTCAGTTACCTGCCGCAATGCTGATCGATATGGACGATACCATTTTGTCCGCCTATGGCCGCCCCGATATCGCCTGGAACAGCGTGGCGGCAGAGTTTGCCGGCGAACTTGCGCCGTTATCGCCGCAACAGGTGGCCACCGCCATTGTGGAGTACGCGCGCCAGTTCTGGGCGGTTGCCCAACCGGAGTGGCGGCTAAAACTAGCCCAGGCACGGCATGAGGTCGTCAGGGGCGGATTTTCCGCACTCGCTGCCGCTGGCCAGACCGCCCTCTCAATGCAGATTGCGGCACGGATCGCGGATCGCTACACGGCGTATCGGGACGAACAGATGTTCGTCTTTCCGGGCGCGCATGATGCAATCGATGAGCTGAAAGCGCAGGGCGTGAAACTGGCGCTGGTGACCAACGGCGCAGCCGGACTCCAGCGTGCCAAGGTCGAACGTTTTGCGCTGACACACCGGTTCGATCATATCCAGATCGAGGGCGAGCATGGTTTCGGCAAACCGGACGAGCGCGCCTACCAGCACGCGATGCAGGCGCTGGGCGTAACAGCGCCCGAGACCTGGATGATCGGTGACAATTTGGAGTGGGAAGTCGAGGTGCCGCAGCGCCTCGGCATCTACGCGATCTGGATGGACGCTCACGGCGAAGGCCTGCCGCCGGGCTCCCCCGTCAAGCCTGATCGCATCATCCGCTCGCTTTCCGAGCTGCTGCCCTAGCGGATGGTAGCTGTTGCGCCCGCAATCACAGCCTGTGATCGCGGGTGAGACGGCTTACGGATTGTTCGGCAATGGTTTTTAACGCCGCCTCATCCAGCGGAAAATTCGCGGCGAGCCAGGCGTCTTCCGCCAGCGCCAGTACTTGTCCCAGTGCCGGACCTTCGCCAATTCCGCGTGCAATGAAATCCGCCGCCTTGAGCGGAAAAACCGGCGCGCGCCAGCGCTCCGGCAATGTGGCGAGCTGCCGCCAATCGCTGGAATTGACATCGTCTCTCGAGCGCGCCCATGCCAGCATCAGACGGTCGCGATAGCGATCCTCGCCCAGCCGATAGAGCCGCCGCCGTGCGGTGTCCTCATCCATCCCGGCCAGGCGCCACCAGCGATGGCCCATGGAGTCCAACGACTTGCTTTCGGCGTTGCTAAGCCGCAGCCGCGTCGCGACTCGCTTGGCATCCTCCGTGACCGCGACCGCCAGCGCCCCAAGCCGGCGAACCGGGTCTGGCTTCAATCCCAACAAGCGCTCCGCTGAAATCATCCTGGCAAGCGGCCCGAGATAGACGACGCCTCCGAAAATTGGCAGCAGCAACCCGGCATCGGCCATCGCTGTAATCGCTCCGGCGGCCCCTTCCGCGACCATCAGCTTGAGGATTTCCATGCGCACCCGTTCGGCGGAAAGTACTGCAAGACCCGCGCGCGCGCGGACGCAGGCAAGATAGCCCGCGCGATCGATGTCGCCCGCGCCGAAGGCCGCGTGAATGCGGAAAAACCGCAGGATGCGCAAATAGTCCTCGGCGATCCGCTGATCCGCGTCGCCTATGAAGCGCACGCGTTTGGCTGCAATGTCCTCAAGTCCGCCAACATGGTCGTGCACGACGCCGGCGGCGTCGACCGACATGCCGTTGATGGTAAAGTCGCGCCGCTTCGCATCGATAACCCAGTCGCGCCCGAACGCGACTTTGGCCTTGCGGCCGAAGGTTTCGGTATCCTCGCGCAGCGTGGTGATCTCAAATGGCTGCGCATCGACGACCAGCGTCACCGTGCCGTGATCGATGCCGGTCGGCACGCTCTTGATGCCCGCCGCCTTGGCGCGGCGGATCACCTCGCTCGGCAAGGCCGTGGTCGCGATGTCGAGCTCGCCGATTGGAAGCTTCAGAAGCGCATTGCGGACGGCGCCGCCGACCACCCGCGCTTCCTCCCCATCGCCGTTCAACACTCCAAGCACGCGGGCGGTTGGACCGGATCTGAGCCAGGGCGCGTCCTCGAGCACGCGCGCATCGCTCATTTTTCAACTCCGGGAACGAATTTGCCGTTCTCGATGTGGGCGGGGATGTAAGTCGAATTCGGCGACGCGCCGGAAAAGTGCGCCAGCAGAACGAAACTGACGATCACCAGCAGCAGTGAACCGATCACCAGTTTGGCGATCACGTGCACGGGCCATGACGATTGCACCAGCACTCCGGAGCGGTTTGCGAACAAGAATAGCGCATACACCCCGAACGGGATCAAAAAGATCAGGAACTCGGTAAAGGCCGGACGGATCATGTCAAACAAATCCGCTCGTACAACACACGAAGAATTCCGGCGGTCGCGCCCCAGATGTAACGTTCCGCGAACGGCATGGCATAGTACGAGCGCTCCATGCCGCGAAACTCCCTGCTGTGCACCTGATGGTTGGCGGGGTCCATCAGGAAGGCCAGCGGCACCTCGAACGCATCGTCCACTTCTGATTTGTTGATATGCAGACTGAAGCCCGGCCGCACCCTCGCGACCGTCGGCAGGATCCGAAAGCCGAAACTGGTTCCGTACAGATCGAGATAGCCGATCGGATCGACGAACTCGCGGGAAAGGCCGATTTCTTCCTCAGCCTCGCGGAGCGCGGTGGCAAGCGGGGAAGCATCGGTCACGTCGATCTTGCCGCCAGGAAATGAAATCTGGCCGGCGTGATCGGTCAGATGGGGCGCGCGCTGGGTCAGCAGCACGGTCGGCTGCGGGTGGTCAACCACCGGGATTAATACGGCGGCAGGCCGAACCGGCTGTTCGCGCGCGATGATTTCCAGCATCCGATCATTGCCCTGATCGCCGCTGCGCGGAATGACGTTAGGATCGACCAGGCCCGGCGGCACCTCGAAGCGAAGGCGCGCGCGGCTCCGATCGAAAAACTCGGCCGAGCTGATGGCAGCGGGGTCCGTTTTCAGCACCGGCTCGTTCAAAGCGCGCCCCTCACCTGCTCCGCACCGGCCATCGGAAAAAATTCACCGCCCGAAGCGACACCGAACATCGGTTGAGCATCGACCACTCGCTCCTCACCCATGTCAACCAGATCGTAGTACAGCGCGCGGGTGACCTTGGCCCACAGGTCGCTTCGAACGTGCAGATAAGGCGTCAGTCCCCCGTCGGCGGCGGCCTCAAATCGCAGCCTGTGAGAGGAATCGCAGGGCACCCAGTCATCTACATTGGTGCGAAAGCGCAGCAGCCGGCCTCGGCTGTCGCTCTCTCTGACCATTTCGACGGCGAGAAACGGCGCATCATCCACGCGGATGCCGACCTTCTCGACTGGTGTCACCAGAAAGTGCTTGCCATCCTCTCGCTTGAGGATTGTCGAAAACAGCCGAACCAGCGCCGGCCGGCCAATCGGCGTCCCCATGTAAAACCACGTACCGTCACTGGCGATTCGCATATCGAGATCGCCGCAGAACGGCGGATTCCAAAGATGCACGGGCGGCAGCGCCTTTCCGGCGGCGCTGACATTCGCAGCCTCGCTGGCTGCGGCCGTTAGTCCTTCGAGACCTTGATCAGTGGTCTGCCCTTGCTTCGCCATTGTTTGACCTGAGTCTCGCTCCGCACTTGGCTGGTTACTTGGTACGATTACTTGGCACGATTACTGCAATCACATCGGTTGCGCCTTTGAGGGGTTCCGGCCGTAAAAGGACGATCAAGTCGCCACATCGTGATGCAGTTCATACCCCGAATACCGGATAATGTGGGGGATAGTTTAATTCAACAAATACATGGCTTTCGCATAACTTTAGCATGCGGTTCATGAGGCGCCGACGCAAATTGGCGCGTTGCAGGCAAGGCTTGCGAGTGAACAACTTGGTTCCGGAAGGGCTTGGTGGTGAACTACTAAGGCTTGGGTTGAATAAGTCTTGGGTTTGAAGGAGAAGTGGATGGCTGGCGCAGATAGTGTCGAAAAACTTGAGGACGTGATCGTCCGTTCGGCTGAACAGGTCGCCGGACAAATCCGCGCGGCAAAGGATGCGATCTCGAGCGTCATTTTCGGTCAAGACCGGGTGATTGAAAACACCCTGGTGACGATCCTGTCCGGCGGTCACGCGCTTCTGATCGGCGTGCCCGGGCTTGCCAAGACCAAGCTGGTCGAAACGCTTGGCATCACGCTCGGTCTCGATGCCAAGCGCATCCAGTTCACGCCTGACCTGATGCCGTCGGACATCCTGGGTGCGGAGGTGCTGGACGAGAGCAGTTCCGGCAAGCGCTCGTTTCGGTTCATTTCCGGCCCGGTTTTCGCGCAATTGTTGATGGCAGACGAAATCAACCGCGCCAGCCCGCGCACCCAGTCGGCGCTGCTGCAGGCCATGCAGGAACAGCACATCACGGTCGCGGGGGCGCGCCACGATCTGCCCAAGCCGTTTCATGTGCTCGCGACACAAAATCCGCTGGAGCAGGAAGGCACCTACCCATTGCCGGAGGCGCAGCTCGATCGGTTTCTGATGGAGATCGACGTTGACTATCCGGATCGCGACGCCGAGCGGCGTATTCTGTTCGAGACCACCGGTGCCGAACAGACGCCAGCCAAGGCGACCATGAACGCGGAAATCCTGATCGCGGCGCAACGGCTGGTTCGCCGGCTGCCGGTCGGAGATTCCGTGGTCGAGGCGATTCTCTCATTGGTGCGGTCGGCGCGTCCGGGCCCTGAAGGCGGTGAGGCCGGCAAGCTGATCGCCTGGGGACCGGGTCCGCGCGCCAGTCAGTCGCTGATGCTCGCGGTTCGCGCCCGCGCGTTGCTCGACGGCCGCCTGGCGCCCTCGATCGACGATGTGCTCGATCTCGCCGAGCCGGTTCTCAAGCACCGCATGGCGCTCACATTCACCGCGCGCGCCGAAGGCCGCACCATTCCCGACGTAGTCAGGCAGTTGAAAACGCGGATTGGCTGATGCCCGCAGAGACCAAGCACACCGGCGGGGAGATTACAGCGATCCGACGTGCCGATGGCGAAAGCCGAACGCTCGCCGCGACGCTGCCGCGCCTTGTGCTTGAAGCCCGCCGCATCGCCGCCAATGTCATCCATGGCCTGCATGGTCGACGGCGCGCCGGCGCTGGCGAAAGTTTCTGGCAATATCGGCGCTTCGTTTCCGGCGAACCGTCGCAGAGCGTCGACTGGCGGCGATCGGCACGAGACGATCATCTTTATGTGCGCGAGCAGGAGTGGGAAGCGGCCCATACGGTGTGGGTTTGGCCGGACCGCTCGCCATCCATGGCGTTTGCATCCCGGCAGGCTC
>VAZS01000387.1:5000-7500 GCA_005884855.1 Alphaproteobacteria bacterium
ACATATCGGGGACGAAGTCAACCCAATATGTACCCACACGCACCGAGGACGAAGTCAACCCAACACGTACCGAGGACAAAGCCATGCCCGACAGGTACCGAGGACGAAGCCAACCCCCGACACATACCGAGGACAAAGTCAACCCGACACGTACCGACACATACCGGGGATGAAGTCAACCCAATATGTACCTACACGCACCGAGGACGAAGTCAACCCAACAGGCACCGAGGATAAAGCCATGCCGGACAGGTACCAAGGACGAAGTCATCCTGACACATACCGAGGACGAAGCCATGCCAACACATACTGAGGACGAACCCCACAGACCATACCTCCCTCCCTATGTATGTACGGGGAACGTTAAATTCCGGATTTCCAAAACTCCGTTATGGTGTCAAAAGTCATTTTTTTTGATTCAAGGCACTCTTCAGATGACCGGACATAGCCAGAGGCGTAGGCACTCTTCAGATGACTGGGCACACAGCCAGAGGTGTGGGTACTCTTCCACATTATCTAGCTCCTTAGTCTTCAGACCACTACCCCTAGAGAACTTCTGGCACCCTGTGGATGATGGGGCGCCTGGTCAGTGGTGTGGGCACTCTTCAGATCAAGGCACTCTTCAGATGACCGGACATAGACAGGGGCGTAGGTACTCTTCAGATGACCGAGCACACAGCCAGAGGTGTGGGTACTCTTTGAAGTTAACCCAACAGGTACCGAGGACGAAGCCATCTCGACAGGCACCGAGGACGAAGCCATCTCGGCAGGCACCGAGGACGAAGTCACCGGGGACGAAGCCATCTCGGCAGGCACCGAGGACGAAGTCATCTCAACAGGTACCAAGGATGAAGCCATGCCGACAGGTACCGAGGACGAACCCCACAGACCATACCTCCCTCTCTATGTATGTATGGGGATCGTTAAATTCCGGATTTCCAAAACTCCGTTATGATGTCAAAAGTCATTTTTTTCGATTCGGGCACTCTTCAGATGACCGGACATAGCCAGAGGCGTAGGCACTCTTCAGATAAAGGTACTCTTCAGATGACCAGGCACACAGCCAGAGGCATAGGCACTCTTCAGATGACCGGGCGCACAGCCAGAGGTGTGGGTACTCTTTCACATTATCTAGCACCTTAGTCTTCAGACCACTACCCCTAGAGAACTTCTGGCACCCTGTGGATGATGGGATGCCTGGTCAGTGGTGTGGGCACTCTTCAGATGACCGAAGACATAGCAAGTGGTGTGGGCACTCTTCAGATAAAGGTACTCTTCAGATGACCGAGCACACAGCCAGAGGTGTGGGTACTCTTTGAAGTTAACCCGACAGGTACCAAGGATGAAGCCATGCCAACAGGTACTGGGGACGAAGTCATCTCGACAGGTACCGAGGACAAAGTCATCTCGACAGGCACCGAGGACAAAGTCACTGGGGACGAAGCCATCTCGACAGGCACCGAGGACAAAGTCACCGAGGACGAAGCCATCTCGACAGGTACCGAGGTCGAAGTCATCTCGACAGGCACCGAGGATGAAGCCATGCCGACAGGTACCGAGGGCGAACCCCACAGACCATACCTCCCTCCCTATGTATGTATGGGGAACGTTTAATTCCGGATTTCCAAAACTCCGTTATGGTGTCAAAAGTCATTTTTTCGATTCGGGCACTCTTCAGATGACCGGACACAGCCAGAGGTGTGAGTACTCTTCACATTATCTAGCACCTTAGTCTTCAGACCACTACCCCTAGAGAACTTCTGGCACCCTGTGGATGATGGGATGCCTGGTCAGTGGTGTGGGCACTCTTCAGATGACCGAAGACATAGCTAAGTGGTGTGGGCACTCTTCAGATGATTTGGGGGCACAGCCAGAGGCATAGGCACTCTTCATATTATCTAGCACCTCAGTCTAACCCTTGAAGCCTCTGTCTTCAAAGAACTTTGGGTGACCAGACACACCCTCGGGGCCATCAGAAGGCCTTGAGCAACGACCCACGGTGTGGTCTAAAAAGTACTCCGAATGGCCTGATCGACCGAATCGATCCGACCTTTTGGAATATATCGGGCAACATGGGATTAGTCTCAGCGGGTCGTGTCGACAAGGACACTCCACCGCTTACAACACCCAGTCACACATCAAAGTCGTCTGCAATGGATATATCCTCACACATATTTTAAATTGAAGTCCGCAGAGCATCCCAGAGACGCTTCCGTCCAAGGGACGACCTCCGCCTTGTACGATACGAGCCATAGGCCTATTTGTATGCTTGTAAAATGCACGAGGGTAGATATCACCACTTTCTGGCCCAGATTCTGACTTAGAGGCGTTCAGCCATTATCTGACAGATGGTAGCATCGCGGCAATGCCCGGTCGAGCAGCCGCAAAAACCAATTATCTGAATCAACGGTTCCTCTCGTACTGAGTTGAATTACCATCGCGGCGACCTTCATCAGTAGGGTAAAACTAACCTGTCTCACGACGGTCTAAACCCAGCTCA
>VAZS01000388.1 GCA_005884855.1 Alphaproteobacteria bacterium
TCAAGCAGATTTAGAATTTGAGCACGGATCGAAACATCCAACGCCGAAACCGGCTCGTCACAGATCACGAATTCGGGATTGAGCACCAGCGCGCGGGCGATGCAGATGCGCTGGCACTGTCCGCCGGAAAACTCATGCGGCAGCCGTCCGATCACAAGAGAAGCATCGAGCCCAACCGCGCTCAACACTTCGCAGACGAGTTCCTGACGTTTCTTGGGATCCTTGACGCCAGCTATTACCAGCGGCTCCGCGACGATATCGCCGATCCGCCGTCTAGGGTTGAGCGAAGCGATCGGATCCTGAAAGATCAACTGCACACGCTGGCGCATCTTGCGCAAGCTATCGCCTTGCATCGCGGTGAGGTCCTGGCCATCGAACAGAACGCGCCCGGAGACTGCCCGGCGCAACTGCAGCACCGCGCGTCCCAGCGTAGACTTGCCGCAGCCGGACTCCCCGACCAGACCAAGGGTCTCGCCTCGACCCACTTCCAGACTGACGCCGGACACCGCGTGTATCGTCTTGGTTCCGACGGCATATTCAACGACGAGATTTTCCACCTTGAGCAGGGGATCGCGTGAACGAGATTGCGCCCTGTCCTGCATCATACGATTACGGCCGCGGTCTGAATCGGGTGAAAGCAGGCAAACTGGTGCTCGCCCGACTCCGCGGCCGTGAGCACGGGCTTTTGCCCGTAGCACAGCCCGGCGGCATAGCGGCAACGCGGCGAAAAAGAGCAACCTTGGACAGGCCGAGTCGGATCGGGTGGGCGTCCGGAAATGGCCGGCAGCGGCGTATGTGGAGCGCCATCGATCCTGGGTATCGCTGCCAGCAGCGCCTGCGTGTATGGCATGTGCATTTTCTTGAACAGCATGGGCGTAGGCGCGCGTTCCACGACACGTCCGGCATACATTACCGCGACTTCGTCCGTTCGACCGGCGACGACACCGAGATCGTGCGTGATAATGATCATCGCCATGTGCCGGCGGCGCTGCTCCCGCGCCAGCAAATCGAGAATTTGCGCCTGGATGGTCACGTCAAGCGCCGTGGTCGGCTCGTCGGCGATCAGCAGTTTCGGCTCGCACGACAGTGCAATCGCGATTGCGACGCGCTGCCGCATGCCTCCGGAGAGTTGATGCGCGTACTGGGTCAGTCTCTGCTCCGGCGCGGGAATGCCGACCGCGGCAAGCAATTCGACGCTGCGCCTTTTCGCCGCCAGGCCGTCAAGCTCGAGATGCTCCTGCAGCGTCTCGACGAGCTGAGTGCCGATGGTCAGCACTGGATTCAAGGACGTCATCGGGTCCTGGAATACGACCGCGACAGAGCGGCCGCGCAATTTACGAAGGCGTTCGGGCTTAAGACCCACGAGATCCTGCCCATCGAACAACACGCGCCCAGACAGTTTGGCTTTTTTCGGCAGCAATTGCAGGATCGCGCGCGACAACATGGTTTTTCCGCAGCCCGATTCCCCGACAATTCCAAGGGTGCGGCCGGCGCCGATAGTCAGACTTACTTGATCGACCGCGCGAAGATTGCCGCGCGCGGTCGGCAAATCGACCGAGACATTTTCGATGGAAAGTAACGGCGGCACTGTCACAGCGCGCCCTGACGCGGATCGGTGAGGGCCCTCAGCGTGTCGCCAATCAGATTGAACGAAAGCACGGTGAGAAACATGGCGATTGCCGGAATGAAAGCGAGCCGCGGCGCCACTTCCAGGCTTTCGCGCCCCTCCCCGATCATGCTGCCCCAGCTCGATATCGGAGGCGGCACTCCTAGCCCCAGAAACGAAAGTGCCCCTTCGACCACGATGGTGACGGCGACGCCAAGCAGAAAAAAAGCGAGCAGCGGCAGAAATACATTCGGCAACAGCTCGCGCAGCAGGATGCGCGCATGGGTCGCGCCCAACGCCTGGGCTGCGATCACGAATTCGCGCCGCGCGAGAGTGAGGGTTGCAGCGCGCGCGACCCGCATGAAGGCGGGAGTGCTGAGCACGCCTACAATGCAGGTGAGATTGATCAGGGATTGCCCGAGATAGGCGATGACGGCCAGCGCCAATATCAAAGGAGGAAACGCCAGCAGTACGTCCATGCTGCCGCCAACGATCGATTCAAAGCGGCCACGAAAGTAACCAGCCAGCATCCCAAGCGCGCCGCCGATCGTGATCCCTATCAGCGGCGCACAAAGACCCACAGTGAGCGATATCCGTGCACCATAGATCAGCCTGGCGAATTCGTCCCGACCAAGGCCATCGGTACCGAGCCAGTGCAATTGTGACATTGGCATGCGCCGTTCCAGCATGTCCATGTCGGTGGGACTGGGTAGCGGCAGCAGATCGGCGAATGCGGCGGCGGCAAGAATGAAAATGGTCCAGGCGATCGCCGCCCAGAACAGCGGTCCCAACCGTGGCGCTCGCCTGACCGGAGTGACCGCGACTTCCTCGTTAATGCTGAGTTCAAGCGTGGCCATGACGGATCCTGGGATCGAGCACCGCATAGAGCATGTCGACAATGAAGTTCATCAGGACAAAGCCGCCGGCGACAAACAACACCACGCCCTGCAAAATGATGAGGTCCCGGGTGTAGATTGCGCCAATGAGAAGCCGGCCGATCCCCGGCAGCGCGAAAATCGTCTCGACAATCACGGCTCCACCAATCAGCCGGCCGATGTTGATCCCGGTGATAGTGATAAGGGTCAGCGATGACGGCTTCAACGCATGTACAAAAAGTATGCGCGACGCCTTCAATCCTTTGGCCTTGGCTAACGTGATATAATCCTCCTGCAGGGTCGCGATCATGTCGGAACGAAGCACACGCATGATCCCCGGCCATTCTGCGAGCGCAAGCGTCAGCGCTGGCAGAACCAAAAAGCGCAGATTTCCGGCAGGGTTCTCTTCGAATGGCACGTAACCGGTCGCAGGCAACCACCGAAGCTCGACAGCAAAGAGGTAAATCAACAGGATCGCGGAAAGGAATGTCGGGACCGAGAGCATGCCGAAAGCGCTGCCGGTCATGAAGCGGTCGAAGGCACTGCCGCTGCGCACCGCGCAGGCGATAGCGATGGGAACGCCGATGGCGAGAGCGGCGATCTGCGCCAGAAGCATCAGTTCAAACGACACCGGCAGCCGCTCGGCCACGGCCTGCCATACCGTTTGCCCGGTGCGGAATGAGCGGCCGAAATCGCCCTCGAGCACGTGACCCAACCAGCTGACATAGCGCCACCAGATCGGCTGATCGAGACCCATGTCATGCCGCAAGGCCTCCACCTTCTCCGGCGTGGCCTGATCGCCCAGGATCACGTAGGCGAGATCGCCTGGAAGCAGCGACGCAATCAGGAATGTCAGCAGCGAGACCGCGATCAGAACCGGCACGAGATACAAGAGCCGTCGAGCAACAAACCCGAGCATAGCCGACTATTCCATCCAGACGTTGGATACGTCGACCAGCCCGCTATACATCTTCGGCAAGCCTTTCAGTTTGGCACTTGAGATCGCGTAGTAGGTATTCTGGAAGGTCCAGTACCAGATCGCCTGCTGATTGATGTGCCGGCTGATCGCGCAATAATCCTCCGTACGCTTCTCCGGATCTGCGGTCGTCCGCGCATGTTCAAGCAGCGCATCGAGTTCGGGATTGGAGTAGTTGGCGAGCGCGACCGGACTGCCGGTATGGAAATTCGCATACATCTGCGTGTCGGGGTCGGGGAAATCGACGATCCGCCACCCTATCAACTGGAACTGGCGCATGAAGGCGCGCGGCACGAAGGTGGCCTGATCGATCTGCTCGAGTTCCACATTGGCGCCGACCTGTTTCCAGAATTGCTGGAAGATCTGACCGGTATTGCGCCCGCGTGGCGTCGCAGTCACGATCATCTTGAATTCGACCGGCTTGCCGTACTCCTTGATCAGCGCCTTGGCCTTCTCGATGTCATTGGGCAGCGCGCCGTCGTCCTTGCACTTCACCCAGGAGCCATCGCCGTAGGGATTTGTGGCCGGCCGGGCCAGGCCATTCGTAAGGGCCTGCGACATCTTCTTGCGATCGATTGCCATGACCAGCGCCTGCCGCACGCGCACATCGTCGAATGGTGCGACCTTGGTATTGAAGGCAGCAACCGCGGCGCCAGACCCTGCATAGGTGTGGACCGTCAACTTGGGGTCTTTTTGCGCTCTCTGAATGTTGTCGGCATCAGTCTCGTCATCCCAGATGATATCCGCCTCGCCGGATTGCAGGCTGGCGAAGCGCGACTGCGCATCCGGCAGCGGTTTTAGAACGATCCGGTCCAGGTAAGGGTGACCCTTGTTCCAGTAACCAGGATTTTTCTCGAGAACGATGCGATCACCCGCGGCCCATGATTTCAGGATGTATGGTCCGGTACCCACGGGATTGCGATTGTAGTCCTCACCCTTTGTCTTCCACGCCGTCGGAGACTGGACCGCAAAGTTCGAGCTTGGGACTGTCAGGATCGCCGGCAGGTTCACCGACGGGTCGTTCAGATTATAAACCAGCGTCAGTTCGTCGGGCGCCTGCACGTCGTGGATTCCGGCAATATAAAAAGCACAGCGGCATTTGTTAGCCGGATCTTTTTGCCGGTCGAAATTGGCCTTTGCCGCTTCGGCGTTAAACGGCGTACCGTCGTGGAATTTGACGCCGGGCCGCAATTTGAACGTCCAGGTCTTGAAATCATCCGAATGATTCCAGGAAACCGCAAGCTTGGGCTGTGGCACGCCCTTGTCATCCAGATAAGTAAGCGTGTCGAAAAGCGCCGCAGCCGCTGTCAACGCCGCGGTATCAAAGACGCCGACCTTCAACGGATCGAAACCGGGAATATCGAGCTCAAGGCCGACAGTGATGCTGCCGCCGGGCTTTTGGGCCTGCGCGGCGCCTGCGAACAAGTAAAGACCAAATGCCGTCGCAAGGAAAATTCGCGAGAGCGCACGCGAATGGCATAATGCCTTCATCGGATAATCCCTCCCCAGTTGCCGCCCGTCCGGTGTTCCGGATCGTTAGTTGCCGTCGATCAGATTGGCCGGAATTAGTTTCTCGAGCAAGGCCAACAGGAGGGTACGGATGAAAAGCCGCAGTTAAGATGCGCTTGACTTCACCGCAGCTCCGAAACTAGCGGTTTGCCTGCGTAGGCGGCGATTTCCTGTTGGGAAAGTCCGACTTCCTCCAGCAAGGCAACGGTGTGCTCGCCCAGGGTTGCCATCCTCTTTCCGGCTGAGACATTGGCTCCAGACATGCGAAACGGCAAGTTCAGCACCTTGAACGTGCCGCCGCCATCCCTGGCCTCGGACAATGCGCTCCGATGGGCGATTTGCGGATCGTTCAAGGCTTCGGCGACTGTGCGGTAGGCCGAACAGGGAACTCCAGCGGCATTCAAGGCGGTGAGACATTTCTGCGTGGCGAGAGTGCGCGACCATGTCTCGACACCGTCCATCAAATCCGCCCAATTGTCGCGCCGATCGGAATATTTCGCAAAGCGGGGATCGGCGATCCACTCAGGACGACCGATCACCCCGATCAAGCTCTGGAATGTTTTCTCGCTGGCGACAGCCAGCATGACGTATCCATCTGCAGTTTCGAGCGGGCCGAACAACGGTCGTGGGGTCTGCTTCACCTCGAATTGCGACCACTGCAGTTCATTCAACGTCAGGCTGAGCATCGACTCCAGCATCGAAACGTCGATGTGCTGGCCCTGCTGAGTGCTGTGACGCTGGTGCAGCGCCGCCGAGATGGCGCCAAAAGCGTAGACACCGGTGAGAACGTCGGCGAGATAGATACCGCAGTAGTCAGGCCGGGATCGTCCTGGTTGATACGCGAGGTGCGCCATGTCGTAGCCGGAAGCCGCGTGGATAACCGGCGCGTAGGCCGGCAATTCCGCTGACGGCCCGGTCTGGCCATAGCCGGAGATCGAACAATAGATCAGTTTTCCATTGAACTCGCGCAGCGAACCGTAGTCCAGCTTCAATCTTTGCATCACGCCCGGACGAAAATTTTCGACAAGGATATCCGTATCAGTGACCAGCCGGTGGATGATTTCGACCGCGTCAGGCGACTTCAAATCGAGAACAAGGCTCTTCTTGCCGATATTAAGCTGACCAAAAGCTGTGGAGCAGCCATTACGCACCGGCGGTCGGTTTCGCATCGTTTCGCCTTCGGAGGACTCGATTTTGATGACTTCCGCGCCCATGTCCGCGAGCATCCGCGTGCAATGCGGACCGGCAATCGTGGTGGAAAAATCCAGTACACGTAGTCCCGCGAAGCTCTTCGTCAAATTAGCCTCGTCTTTTCCAGCTAGGGTCATCTTATAAAAACTCCCTCCGGCCCGCGTAATCCCGCAGCCACCGGTCTTACCCTAGATCGCGCAACTGGCGCGGGGAAGCAACTAACCGATTAAACCTCATCAATTCCCACCCGATTGCTCCGCGCTCCGACGCGTCTCGGGCATGACCAACCAGATCATGAGAAGGCCTACGGCTGCAACACCTGCAAGTCCGAGGAAGGCTACGTTGCTGCCGAACTGATCACTGGCGTAACCGGCCAGCACGGTACTAAGTGATGCGCCGATGCCAGTAGCCGTGCCGACAATACCCTGCGCCAAATTGAAGTGACCGCTTCCGAACGCGATGTCTGCAACAATCAACGGCACCATCACACTAAACACCGCCGCGGTGATGCCGTCGAATGCCTGCACGGCGACCAGCAGGTAGGGATCGTGCACCGTCGCAAAGAGTAAGCCGCGAACAGCGAGCGCGGCAAACCCCAAAAGCAGCAGCGGCCGTCGTCCCCATTGCTGCGCTAACCTTCCGACCGATGGAGACATCAGTGCCACAATCGCTTGTGGGACTATAATGCACGCCGCGATCAGCACCGGCGCCCACGTCGCTGACCGAGTCGTCACGACACCTGCCATCAACGGAAGCATCGCCGCGTTCGCGAGTTGCAGCAGAAGCACAGCAAAGCCAAAGATCAGTAGTGCAGGTCGACGGACCAAAGCGAGGACACTGGTTGCACTGACTTCGCCCTCGTCGCGTAGCACCGCACCATGTGCCCGGGCGATGTCAATTTCGCGCTCACGAATCCGCGCGAGCGCCAGTAAGGTCGGGATCGCCAGCATGAAGGTGACCAGAAATACCGAACGACTCGATACAAGATAACCCGCGGTACCCATCACCGCGGCGGCAGTCCCGTTGCCAATCGAGGCAAACCGGGCATTGCGCCCGAGCCGCTCGCTCATGGCGTCCGGCCCGACCAGACCGAGACTTATCGCAGCAATTGCCGGACCGAGCACGCAGCTCGCGGCGGCGTGCAGCGTCGCTGCGGTCACCACGACGGGAAAGATCGGCCACGACGCATACGCCAGTGCGCTAAGACCGATTGCCGCAACGGCAAGGCCGGCGACCAGTCGCTCGGAGCGGGCCGCATCGACGACGGCGCCTCCAGGCATCTGGCCGATCAAGCCGACTATGCCCCCGATCGACAGCACCAGACCGATCTGGCTCTGAGTCCACTTCTGGGTCGTGAGGTAAACCGCGATGAACGGTCCGAATCCGGTCTGCACATCCGCCAGAAAGAAGATGAACCAGTCGAGGCCGCGCGAGCTCTGGCGCGAGGGAGCTGCCGCCGTTTTGACCATCACCAACTCTCATATCCCCGCCGAACTACTATAGCTGCGGTTGCTCGCCCGGTTTTTTTGTCATCGATCCGTTCAATTGAAAGCGACGAACTGGCCAACAGCATGATTACGCGATGCTCTATCGATCAAACTGCAGTGGCTTCAGACTGCCGGCTGCGCCAAGCACCACGATGGGCTGATCCTCCTTGTATTCGGGCGCCGCCGTTACCTGATCCTTGGTCAATTCGAGCGTGATGCTGTCGGCCTTCTCGGCGATACGCCCGAAGTGCAGAGCATTCCAGTCTACGACAATTTTTCGGCTGCCGACGCCGAGAAAGCCCCCGAAGTCGATGACGGCGGCGCGCACTGCTCCGGCACGATCGACAATCACGTCCACGATGTGTCCCATGTCCTCGTTCGCCGGGCTGCGGACGTGGCGGCCAAGCACTCCGTGCGCCTCCTTTGCCTCAATGATTGTGACCGAGGGTGGCGGTGGTGGCTGTTTCGGCGCCACCGGCTGCTGTTCTTGCGAGGCGTGAGGCGCCTTGGCATCGCTTTGCGCCGCAGCGTCGCTTTGCGCCCATAACGATCCCGGCGTCAAAATTGTGAACCCCGCAATGAATATGCACAGATGTTTTGCGCGCATAGAACTCCTCCAGCGAAGCGCCGCTTTCATTGCGCGAGCACGATCGACACCTGGATATGACCGCGCGTGCGCAGGACCTCCAGCGACACCTCATCGCCGTGGCGCCTGACCCGAAGATCAACACTCGACGGCCCCAACCGCAACTCTCGCAGAACTACCTCGTTCAGAAACACCGGCAGGCGCGGGATGCGCAGCCGGATTTCGCCGCGTTGTGAGTCAAATTCGAGTCCGAGCGCCGCCTCCAAAAGGGTGAATGGCGTCGCGCTCGCCCATGCCTGCGGCGCGCATGCCACGGGATAAAGCGTCGGCCCCCGCCCCTTCTCGCGGCGAAAACCGCAGAACAGCTCCGGAAGCCGCCGCAAATCCATGTAGGTGGCGGCTTCGAACAGACCCTTGAACAGCTGCGCGACCGAATGTTTGAGACCGTAGCGCGCAAGCCCCAGCGCGATCAGAGCGTTATCATGCAGCCAGATCGAACCATCGTGATAGGACATCGGATTGTAACGCGATTCGCCATGCGCCACGGTACGGATGCCCCGCCGTCGAGCGCGAGGGCATAGGTGCCTAGGTCTTCGCACCAAAAGGCTTCTTCGAAGCGATCGGCCAGCCGCCGCGCTTGGGCCTCAAGCTCTCGTGCCCTTTCAGTCTTGCCAAGCCGCAACGCGCAACGCGCCGCCAGCCGCTTGGCCGCAAACACGTAACCCTGAACTTCTGCGAGCGCGATATAGCCTTCGGCTAAACGGCCATCGGCATGAAAGATCGCGTCGTAAGAATCCTTCCAGCCTTGATTGGCTAACCCTTGCTCTGAGGCGCGCTGGTATTCGACAAATCCATCGTGGTCGGGATCGCCGGGCCCATCAATCCAGCTCAGCGCCGCTTCGATCGAAGGCCACAATTCCCTGAGCGTCCCTTCATCCCCGGTGCGTTCGACGTAAAGACCGGCCAGCAGCACAAATAGGGGCGTCGCGTCGACGCTGCCGTAATATTGCGCAAAAGGCACCTCGTGCAGCGCCGCCATCTCGCCACCGCGCATTTCGTGCAGGATCTTACCGGGTGCGGCGTCGGCGCGCGGATCGACTGACTTCGCTTGATAAAACGCCAGTCGCTTCAGCACACCGTGGGCAACCCGCGGGTCGACCCAAAGCATTTGCAGCCCTGTGATGATTCCGTCGCGACCGAAGGTCGTGGAATACCAGGGAATGCCCGCATAGGGATATCGTCCTTGCGGCGTCTCCGTCATCAGCATGTTGAGGTCGGCCATCGATTGGCACAGCACCTCGTTGAAGATATTGTTTGAGGTCTCG
>VAZS01000300.1 GCA_005884855.1 Alphaproteobacteria bacterium
GGAGTGTCACAGCCCTCGAAATGTCCTCGGCGGCATAGTTGCCGCGCAGCGATTCACCGGCGGCCCAAATCCGGAAGGCGAGGGTTGGGTGCCGAACATCACGCAGAAAGGAATTGGCGACTGGAGCGAGAAGGATATCGCTTATTTCCTCGAGACTGGGGAAATGCCTGACGGCGACAGCGCCGGCGGTCCGATGGCGCGCGTGATCAAGAACACATCGCAATTGAGCTCGCAGGATCGCGCTAGCATCGCCGAATACCTGAAGTCGCTGCCGCCCGTCGCGGGCCCTTCCAGGCCAAAAAAGGTTAGTGGCCAAGAGGGCAAGTCCTGATCAGGACGCCAGCCCACGCAAGGATCTGACGACCTAGCCCGTGCCAAACGCCTTGAAGGTGATGATGGTGTGAGTGTCCTGAATACCAGGAAGGACCTGCACCTTCTCGTTAACGAAGTGTCCGATATCGGTCTCTTTGTCGACGTAGAACTTGACCAGCAGGTCGTAATGTCCAGCAGTTGAATAGATCTCGGACGCAATCTCGGCTTCCGCAAGCGCATTGGCCACAGTGTAGGATTGGCCGAGTTTGCACTTGATCTGGACAAAGAAAGGAACCATCGCTGTCGTCTCCGGAAGCCATCGCGCTGCACCAATAGAGCAAGAAACCGGGCGCCGTGGCAAGCCAACTTGCTGGCAATGGCGCACCGCGCTAGGACAAAAACATGCCTCTCGCGCAACAGCTCAATTTCATGCGGGCACAGCGATGACGACGCCAATCGCGCTCACCATCGCGGGCTCGGATTCCTGCGGAGGCGCCGGCATCCAGGCCGACCTCAAAACATTTGCTGCGTTCGGCGTGTACGGCGCCTCGGTCATCACGGCCCTGACCGCGCAGAACACCAAGGGCGTCAGCGGCATTCATCAGGTACCATCCGAGTTCGTGACGGCGCAGATCGATGCGGTGTTCGATGATCTCAGGGTCGATGCGGTCAAAATAGGAATGGTGGCGCAGCTGGCGACCATAGATGCGCTCGCCGCCGCGCTCGGGCGCTGGTCGCCGAGAAATGTTGTGCTCGATCCGGTGATGATAGCCACATCAGGTGACAGGCTGCTCTGTCCAGACGACGTTGAGGCGCTACGGACAAAACTCATACCCCGCACATCGCTGATCACGCCGAATCTTCCCGAGGCCGCCGCTCTGCTGGACGAGCCGCTTGCGCAGAGCGAGGCCGCAATCGAAAGCCAGGGCAAGCGGCTGATCGCAATCGGCTGCCCCGCGGTATTGATCAAGGGTGGGCATGGGCAGGGCGCCGAGAGCATCGACTATCTGATCCGCCGTGCGAAACGCCAAGGACTGGGTTAGCGCCGCGATCGCGGCCGCCGATCGGCTGGGCATCGGCAGCGGCCATGGACCGATCCATCATTTTCATAGGTTTTATTGAAGGTCCTGCGATTGCTGCTAGCGGACTACCCAGCTGGACCCCGGCTAAGCGGCTTGCCGCCCCGTCCGGGTACGCGATACAACGGCGGAATGACTGAACAAGCTTCAATTCTCCCCGTGAGCCCCGCCGATATTGACGCGGCCGCGCGCGTGCTTGCGCCATTCGCGGTGCGGACGCCGCTTTTGTCCTCTCCGGGCCTTGACGAACGCGTTGGAGCGCGCGTTTTCCTGAAACCGGAAATGCTGCAGCGGACCGGATCGTTTAAATTCCGAGGCGCGTTCAACAAGCTCTCCTCGATCCCGCAAGCCGCCCGCGCTGGCGGCGTGGTCGCGTTCTCGTCCGGCAATCATGCGCAGGGCGTGGCTGCTGCGGCGCACATCCTGAACATGCAGGCTACCATCGTAATGCCGGCCGATGCGCCGCTCTCGAAGCGAGAGCGCACGAAAGGCTATGGCGCTGATGTCGTGCTCTACGACCGTGACCGTGAGGATCGCGAGGCCATCGCCCGCGATATTGCCGGGAAGCGTGGCGCCACTCTGGTGCGACCCTACGACGACCCATTTGTGATCGCCGGGCAGGGCACGGTCGGCCGGGAGATCGCCGACGACATGGACACGCTCGGCGTAGCTCCGGACATTGTGGTGGCGCCGGCTTCCGGCGGAGGCCTGGTCGCAGGCGTGGCTACCGCCATCAAGGCGCGCTATCCGCACGCCATGGTGATGTCGGCCGAGCCGGAGGCCTTCGATGATCATGCGCGTTCGTTGCGTGCGGGCAGACGCGAGCCGCATCGTGGCGAGGGCCGCACGATTTGCGATGCGCTGATGGCTTCGATCCCCGGCGAGATCACCTTCGCGATCAACAGCCAACTTCTCACGAAAGGCATTACCGCCACCGATGCCGAAGTCGGCACCGCGGTCGGATTCGCGTTTCGGGAACTGAAACTGGTGGTCGAGCCGGGCGGCGCGGTGGGCCTTGCCGCGCTGCTGGCCGGTCATATCGATGGCGCCGGCAAAAACATCGTGATCGTTTTGTCCGGCGGCAACGTGGACGCGGACCTGTACGGTAGATTGATCAACTGATCTTCAGGCTGGGATCAGGAGAAGAATGCAATCTTCTCGGCTTGGCTCATGCGGCGGATGGGCGCCAGCGGATCGGACGCCGCTGGGTTGGATCTTCGGACCATCCCATTGGCCAGAAGCGTCGAACCAAGCGAAGGCCGAAGTGGCGGTTTAACTGCCTGCTCGGTGATCGGCTCAGGCCTCTGGAAGACGACAATCGGCTCGGGCGGCGGTGGCTCCGGGGCATGCATTTCATCCAGGCCGTCATCGATATCGATAAAATCCGGCGCGCCCATTTCGTGCGCGACGATATCCAGTAACGCGTCATCGTAAGGTTCGGCAGTTTCAGGGGTTTCGCCGGCGGCTTCATCCACTGAACCAACACGTTCAGCAGCGGCGGCAATGACCTTAGGCGCTGATTCGGCGGCTTCGGTTGTGGCATCACCGAGCTCGGTCCTCGGCGCAGCGGCTTGGACCGTATTCAGAACTACTTCAGCCCGCATGTTGATCCCGGCTTCGAGATTGGATGGGGCCAATATCTCCGGCGTCGTGTTCACGGCTGGGGTGAGTACCTCATCGGCGGCTGCAGCGGAGAAGGCTGACGGCGTCCCTGCCACGCGGGAGCTTGATGTCTCGCGGTCCTCCAATTGCACGATGCGCGCCCTGATCAGATCGAATGCGGCGCTCAGTTCTTTCTGAGGGCTTTGGGAGGAGATTTGACCGCATGCACCTTCGATGGCGCTGACTTGGGAATCCAGTAGATCGCAGATTCTCGAATCAGCGCCGATTTCCCGCCATCGCCAGCTGATTTCCTTGATGATCCGCGCGGCTTTGTGCACCGGCGCCAGACTTTCCTCCGCGGCAACGCTTTCGATTGCCGCCCCAGCGGCCGCCTGGGCCTCCTCGATCGCTTGGCGGACAGAAGCCAAGGCCTCGCTCAGCCTGCTCTGCGGCGGCGGTTGCTTCTGGGCGGCAAGCGTTTCTTCGATCCGCCCCACCGCCTCAAGCACCATGCGGGTGTCGGCGTTGCGGTTGCGTTTGGCATATTCGCCTAGAAACCAGCGGCCGCGCGAGGTCTCCATAAAAGCCTCGCTGATTGCATCATAATCCTGCTCGGTCGGCAGTACTGCGCGGGCGGAGATCGGCGATAAGGCGAATGCTTCGTCGGCCATTTCAGACTCTTCACGCAAATTACGGCGCACTAGGCTAACGATCATCATGATATTGACCGAATCGCAATTGGTTTGATGCCGACCGAATCAGTAATCCCCATCCCATCTCAAGTTACGGCCAGGCGATTTGCGGCGAGGCTGGCGCTGTTTTACAGTGCGCTGTTCGGGCTGATCGGCACGCATCTGCCGTTTTTCCCGGTCTGGCTGAAGGCCATCGACATCGACGCGTCCTGGATCGGGCTCATCATGGCGGCCCCTGCGGTGACCCGGTTTACGATACTGCCGGTCGTGACCGGCCTTGCCGAAAAGCGCCAGTCGATACGTGGAGCGCTGATCCTTACCGCCTTCGCAACCGCGCTCGGATTCTCTGCGATCGGAACCGAGCATCAGCCGTTTTTCGTATTTGTGACCTACGCCGTCACCGCGTGCGTGTGGACGCCGATGGTGCCGTTGACGGACGCCTATGCGTTGCGCGGCGTGGCGCGCTACGGCCTTAACTACGGGCCGCTGAGGCTGTGGGGCTCGGCGGCCTTCGTCGTCGGCGCGCTTGTTTGCGGGCTGCTAGTCGATGTAATTGCGGCGCGGCACCTGATCTGGGTTATCGCCGCGGTAGCCGGACTTGGCGCGCTCGCCGCCATCGCCCTGCAGCCGCTCGATAATCCAAGGCCGGCGCCCGCAGCTTCGCATCGCGCGGCGGCGCTGCTAGCAGATCCCGGATTTCTCGCCGTGATCATGGCGGCGGCGCTGATTCAAGGCAGCCATGCTGCCTACTACACCTTCGCCTCCATCAGCTGGCAGGGTGAGGGTTTTGGCGGGCTTACGATTGCCGGGCTGTGGGTGCTTGGGGTGCTC
>VAZS01000389.1 GCA_005884855.1 Alphaproteobacteria bacterium
GCCCGTCCGATTGGCCCCGAGCGATTAGTTCGGCGCCTGCAGCTCTCAAGGAATAATCAGGCTCGTCTCAGGCGCAAATCAAGCGGCGCTCAGAGTCTTTCACTCGGCAAAGGGGCATCTTGGGATCGATCGCGATCGCATCACGCGACCGCCTTAGCATGCCCAGGGGTTCCTCCATGAGCAACGCAACCTCCGTTTCGGTGAAACAGGCCAGCCAGCCCGGCACCGCAATTAGTTCTGATCTTAACGCGCTCAAAATTCGTCAGCAGGCCGCGTGGTCGTCTGGGGACTACGCGGTCGTCGGCACGACCCTGCAGATTGTCGGCGAGCAACTGTGCGAGGCTCTCGATCTCAGGCCGGGATCGAAGGTGCTTGATGTTGCTGCGGGCAACGGCATGGCGAGCCTGGCGGCGGCGCGACGTTGGTGCAGGGTCACCTCGACCGATTACGTTACCGCTTTACTGCGGAGCGGTCGCGCCCGCGCCGAAGCCGAAGGCCATCCCATCGAGTTCATCGAAGCCGATGCCGAAGATCTCCCGTTCGATGACGGCGACTTCGACATTGTGCTTTCGACTTTTGGCGTGATGTTTACGCCCAACCAGGACCGTGCCGCAGGCGAGCTGCTGCGGGTCTGCAAACCCAAGGGCCAGATCGGCCTGGCGAACTGGACCCCTGAAGGTTTCATAGGACAACTGTTCAAGATACTCGGAAAATATTTGCCGCCCCCGCCCACCGCCAGGTCTCCGGCGCTGTGGGGAACGCGGGAACGTCTTGCTGCGATGTTCGGATCCGCCACCAGCGAGATTAAAGCCGAAGCGCGGTACTTCAATTTTCGCTACCGGTCGCCGACGCACTTCCTGAATGTGTTCGAGACCTATTACGGGCCCATTCATCGGGCCTTCGCATCGCTAGACCAACAAGGTCAAATCCGTCTCAGAGATGATCTGCACGCTTTGATCGTGCGCATGAACCGCGCGAACGACGGCACGATGATCGTACCAAGCGAATATCTTGAGGTCGTGATCACCAAGCGATGAGCGTTTCCAATTGCGCTCATGAGTGTTGTGGTCGGTTCGGCAAATAGGCCCACCGGCAACACGGAAATGGCAGTATGACAAATCCGGTTCAAGTTCATCGCGGCTCAAGCGCCACCAGTACCGTCGTGGCGCTACATTCTTCGCTCGGGTCAGGCCGTCACTGGGCCAGCCTCGCTGAGGAGCTTGCAGGCAAATACGTGTTCATCGCTCCGGACATTTCCGGTTACGGAAATGATCCGGGACCTTTTGGACTACCAATGACTCTGGCTGAGGAAGTGCATCTGCTCAACGATCGCATTTACGATGCTGTCGGACCCATACACCTCGTCGGGCATTCATACGGTGGCGCAGTGGCTTTCAAGATCGCCACCGACTCGCGGCTCGCCCACCGCATTTGTAGTTTGACGCTGATCGAGCCGGTGTTGCCAACCATTCTGCGGGAGAGCGGTCCAGACCGGCAGCTTTACGACCATTTCGTCCGTCTGGCGCAGGCGGTCTATGAAGACCTTTGGAATGGCGTCCCCTGGAATGCGATCGACAAATTCGCGACGTTCTGGAAAGGGTCCGAGCCGAACCAGGAGATTCCGCCGAAATCGCGATTGCGGATGATTGAGCACGCGGAAAGGCTGGCATTTGATTTCGCAGCAGTCCTGGCCGAGCAAGGCGTCACAGAAGCAGCGGCTGCGATCAAAGTACCAACGCTGTTGCTGTCGGGCGGACTATCGCCCTATCTGACCCAGCGAATAGTATGGCGCTTGACCAATGCGATCACCGGGGTAAAGACCCACCACCTGCCCACCGCGGGGCACATGCTCCTGCTGTCGCATTCCGCCGCGGTCATCCCCGAAATCGTCCGGCACATCGCACTGGCGGATCGTTTGGAGCAAAGGTCCGCGCTCAAGCCGGGTGGGTCGTTGCCGGCAAATCACCTTACTGGAGCTTGACATATCATTGAGAAAAGGCGCCTGCCTTTGCGGCGCGATCCGAGCCTTCGCACTTCAGGCGGCGATGTGATCGAGATCGTAATGTGATCGAGATCATAATGGGTGCCGGACCCACACATTTGGTTCCACATAAATTCCATAGTTCTGCTCAAGTGACACAAGCACTGGCACCAGCGCGCCCTCGACCTCTGCCTCTCCTGAACTTTCGAACGCCGCCCCGGTCCATTGTGACCACTCGGCGATAGTCCCAACTATCGTCATAGAATAAGGGGCTATCTTCACAATTCTTCCACCGACCCCAACATGGGTTCGCAACCATGCGTCCATTGGCAATCCGTCGGCACGCTTCAAGGTAATATACTCGCACATCGGCGTCCGCGGCAGGAGATGCTTTTGGCTAGGCCGGACAGGGGCGAACATTTCTGCAAATCTCATTTTCTTCGCGCATGCCTTCAACGCATCCAGCATCACCAGCGAATTACCAATGCCTCTCGCTTGGGGAAGAAGGGCAATTTCGAGTGCGCTCATCGTAGTTGGGGTGCGCCCAAGAATTCTATCTTCGTGAGCCCAGCGGATAACCTGATCCCAACCGCCGTCTGGCAATTCGGTACGGCCCTCGATGTTAAATGCAAATGGAATACTGAACGCGCGTCCGACGACCTCGCCATCGACAAGTCCTCCAAAAGCGTAGTCGAGGTAGTCAACAAATAAGGATGGGCCAAAATAGAGCTGTGCCGTCGCGTCGTGCCTCATGAACTCCGGCCATACGGCCTGCAAATCTTGCGAAAACACCAGGGGGCACAGATCCGGTCGTTCCCGCAATGAGAATATCTCCAGGTTCATTCTTCTCAGCCCTGTTGCAGCGGCACAACCAGCCCTTCCTTAAAATCCCGGAAGAAGCTTTCCAACGGTTCGAATGAGTTCACGTTGGACATCTGACTCCGAACATCAATCCAACGGTCGAGGCCCCGCTGGTTAGGGCGATGTCCGGGGCGAGCGCGACCAATTCCGCCGCATGGCAGCGGCGAACCGTCTCATTCGATCACCTCGTCAGCGCTCAGCAGAATAGAGGTCGGTATCGTGAGACCGAACGCACGGGCTGTAACGAGATTAGCGACGAGCTTGAAGCGCGTGGGGCGCTCGACCGGCAGATCCGCGATGGCACTGCCCTGCAGTATCTTGCGCACCATCACACCCGACTGCACGAAAAGGTTTTGTAGTTCGGGCCCGTAACCCAGGAGACCGCCTTTCTGTGGGAAATCCGGGAAGATATTGATAGCCGGAAGGTTATGCTGAAGCGCGAGCTCGGCAAGGAGCTGCGGATTCCCGCCGAACAAGGGTGAGGACAGCATCAGCACGCCATTACATTGCGCCTTGGCTGCAGCCTGAAAGGCGGGCGCGAAATCGGCAGGACGGCTGATCTCAAGTATCTGCATGGGCAGGTCAAGCGCCGCCGCGGCATTGCGCACGGCATCAAGCTGCAGATTGCCGCTCACTGGGTGCCAGAACACAGCGACCTTGATCAGTGCAGGTACCGCTTCGCGAAGCAACTGCAAGGATTTCGCATTAAAGCCGGGCAGATCAAGAAACACACCTGTAACGTTGCCTCCCGGATGGGCGAGGCTCGCGGCCCATCCATTTGCGACGGGATCCGACTCAAGGTCCATTGCGACGATGGGAATGCTTCGCGTGGCCGCGCGCGCTGCTCGGACAGCTGGCGGACTTACGGCGCAGATTGCCTGAACGCTTTGCCCGACTAAGTCCACGGCCATATCCGGTAGTCTGTCAATCTGCTCGTTCGCGAGCCGGACGATGATTTCAGCATCTGTGGCTTCTCGCAGGCCAGGCGTACCCAGGCCATTGCGAAACGCCAGAATTCGATTGCTGACGAGGGCTGATTGTCCGGGGTGAAGAAAACCGATCCGCCAGTCTTTCGTTTGCTGCGCGCGCGCTGCACAGGGCCATGCGTACCCGGCCCCGATGATCAGTTGGATAAAATCGCGCCGTCGCATGTGACCTGCTCGTGACTTACAATCGCCGCATCATAGCAGTGCATCATAGCAGTGCGGTATAATCCGACAAACGTCTGTTTCCGGTCGCTCTGACCGCGCACTTTCGCGGACCATAGGCTGCAAATCCCCTGTCTCGTCTGTCCTTGCTGGTCACGCCTTGATCATATCTCGCCAATCGCCTCGCGCCGCCGCTGTTCGGATTCCTCTACATAGCGCCGCATCGCGTGGGCTTCGGTCAGAATTCCGATCGGCCGGCGTTCGCCATCGCTATCGACCACTGCCAGCGATTCGGCCTCCGCGCTTTCAAATACCGCGATGGCTTCCTGGATGTTCATGCCGGGGTACAGCACGACGTGCCGAAAATGCACCACCCCGAGCAGACCCTTATCCTTGTCGATATCCGGCGCGTGCGCATCGGCCACCAGCGCCAAACCGACATAGCGGCCCGTCTCGTCGACTACGACCACCTGGGTTTTCGATCCGAGCGGGAATTTCTCCCGGAACTCCTCGATCGGCATGTTGGCCGTGACGGTGGCGAGGTCGCGCCGCATCAGGCTGCGCACCGTGAGATCGCGGATCCAGCCTACATCGGCGGCGCTGCGGACGGTCTCGCCGCGCAGATGCAGCCGCCAGGTCGCAAACGAATAGCCGAACAGTTCGCGGGTGATCTGGGTCGAGATGATGACCGCAACCAGCACGGCCGTTGTGAGCCAGAGATTGCCGGTCGATTCCAACGCGATGAACGACATGGTCAGCGGCCCTCCGATCACCGAGGCCGACAGCGCGCTCATGCCGATGATCGCATAAACATTCGGGCTGAGCTTCAGGTCCGGCCAAATCGTATCAAAGCCGGCAGCGAACAGGTGACCGCCAAGCGCTCCCAGAAACAGCGTGGCGAAGAACAATCCGCCGCGAAAGCCAGTGCCCAGCGATATGACCGAGGCGATGGCTTTCAGGGTGAACATGGTGGCGACCACCGTCAGCGGGATAGAAATAAATCCGGCGAAATGCAGCGCGCCGTGCCCGGACGACATTACCTGCGGAGTGATCAAGGCGAGTACGCCAACGCCGAGACCGCCAAGCGCCGGGCGCAGGGGCGGCCACAGCCGCACCTTCGTCAGCAGCGCTTCGCAGAGCGCAACGCCGCGCATGATGCCGATACCAAACAGCGCCGACATGATTCCAAGCAACGCCGCAATCGCAAGATCGCGCCCGAGGACATCGCCGACCGGACCGACGCTGACACCCAGCGAGAACACCGTAAAAGAATGGGCGACAAAATAGCCTGTTACGGCGGCGACACCCACCGGAGTAAGACTGGCCGGCGTGTAACCTCCGATCACCAGCTCAAATGCATAGAAGGCGCCCGCGAGCGGCGCACCGAAAGCACCTGCGATTGCCGCCGCGGCGCCACAGCCGACCATAATGCGCTGATCGGCGCGGCGCAGGTGAAATCCGCGGCGGCCCAGCGAGGCTGCGAGACCGCTGGCAAGCTGGGTGTAACCGGCTTCCAGTCCAACCGAAGCGCCGACTCCGCTGGACCATACCGTTTGCGACGCCACGATGACACTGCCGCGAAACGACATCCGCCCGCCATGCAGGGCGTTGGCTTCGATCGGGTCGATTTCACGCGCCGGCCGCCATCGCAGCAGCAGCAGAAACGCCAAGCCCAGAAATAGTCCGCCGAGACTCGGAACCAGCAGCGCGCGCAGCGGCTCGATCCTGTACTGGCTTGAAAGGCGATCGCCCATTTCGAGATCGAACAGCAGCACGTGCAGCACTTCGACCGCCATGCTCATCGCCGCCACCGCTAATCCGCCGATGATTCCCACGATCGCCGCCAGGATGATCAGGCTGGTCTCATGCGCGCGAACGAATGCCCGCAGCCGGCGCGGCGCCTCGAAATAACCGGCGGAGGTGAGCATTCGGGTTGCGTCCGTAATGCGGCCGAAGAGTGCAGCCCCCACGTTTAGCGGGCTTCGCGGCGATCACGCAACCCAGGCCGGCCGGCAGATAACAGTGCCAACGCTCTTCACAATGCCGTCACGCTGCCTGTAGTATGTCGGCGAAGGCTGCTTCGCAGCTAATATGGGGGTCAGGAGCGTTACTTGAACGCACATGTCTCGCAAGGTGGTTGGCCGGTACTGGTGCTGAATGCCGATTTTCGGCCGCTCAGTTACTATCCGCTGTCGCTGTGGTCGTGGCAGGACGCGATCAAGGCGGTGTTCCTCGACCGCGTCAACATCGTGGAGCATTACGATCGCGCGGTGCGCAGCCCCTCGTTCGAGATCCAGCTTCCGAGCGTGGTGTCGCTGAAATCCTTCGTCAAGCCGACGACGCATCCCGCGTTCACTCGATTCAACGTGTTCCTGCGCGACCGCTTCGCCTGCCAGTACTGTTCCGCCAGCGACGATCTGACTTTCGACCACATCGTACCGCGCAGCAAAGGCGGCCAAACCACCTGGGAAAACGTCGTCGCTGCCTGTTCGCCTTGTAATCTGCGCAAGGGCAATCTTACACCGCAGCAGGCGCGGATGTTTCCGAGACAATTCCCGTTCGCGCCGACGGTGCATCAACTGCATCGTAATGGCCGGCTGTTCCCGCCAAACTATCTGCACGATAGCTGGCTGGACTATTTATATTGGGATACTGAGCTGGACCCATAGGCGGTCTGCTCCACAGCGGAGCCGCCGAATTGCTCGACCTCTTGCTTGACCTCCTCGAGCGCTTCGGTGTCTCGCGCGATCAATCTGATCCGCCAGCCCGCTCGGGCAAATTGATGCGCGATGGTGCGCCCCACTCCGGCTGAAGCGCCGGTGATCGCGACCACCCCAGGCGACGGAGTATGGAAGAAATTCATGGCGCTACTTTTTGACTGCCGGGCTCAACGCAGCTTGCATGCAGTCGAGGCGGCGCGAACGCTATCGATCGAGACATCGGGCGTCTTATTTGGTCGTTATCCTTATACTCAGTGCTTCCCGGGAAGGACGCTCGCCAGCAACTCCTTGGCGCTGTTCTTCAGCACGCTTCCAAGTTCGGGTTCGGATGGAATCATGCTGACGAAGTGCTTGGCCTCCTCGAGCGTAATGTGAGGTGTAAGCGGCGGCACATTCGGATCGGTGTACGCTTCCAGTATAACCGGGCGATCAGCCGAAAGCGCCTCGTCCCAAGCAGCACCTACCCTGTCGGGACTATCGACAAAGATGCCCTTCAGCCCGATCAGCTCGGCATATCTGTGATACGGAAAGTCTGGGATGCTTTGGGTGGATTCGGTCTTGCCCGCACCCAGTTTGATCCGTTCCTCCCAAGTGACTTGATTGAGATCGCGGTTGTTGAGGACGAGAACAATCAGTCGTGGGTTCGACCATTCCTTCCAGTATTTGGAAATCGTGATCATCACATTCAGGCCGTTCATTTGCATGGCGCCGTCGCCCATGCATGCGATGACGGTCCGATCCGGATAGGCCATCTTGCCGGCCAGCCCATAGGGCGTGCCCGCTCCGAGCGAAGCCAATCCGCCCGACAGCGACGCTTTCATGCCGCGCCGCATCTTGAGATCGCGCGCGAACCAGTTTGCGACCGACCCGGAGTCGGCGGTGATGATGGCGTTGTCGGGCAAACGTGGAGACAATTCCCAGAACACGCGCTGCGGATTGAGCGGCTCGGCGGAGTTCATGGCGCGCGATTCGAGAGTCTCCCACCATTCCTTCAGTCCTTGTTCGATGCCGCGCCTCCATGAAGATTCCTTCTTTTGCGTCAGCATCGGCAACAAGGCACGCAGCGTGGTTGCGCTATCGCCAACCATGTTGACCTCCATGGGGTAGCGTAAACTCAGCCTGCTACCGTCGATGTCGATCTGCACACCGCGCGCGGCGCCGGGCTTGGGCAGAAATTCGCTGTATGGGAAAGCAGAGCCTACCATCAGCAGCGTGTCGCAGTTTTTCATGAGGTCCCAGCTCGGCTTGGTCCCGAGCAATCCGATCGTACCCGTTACGAACGGCAGATCGTCAGGAAGCGCGGCCTTGCCGAGCAGCGCCTTGGCGACGCCCGCCTGCAACCGCTCCGCCACCGCGATGACCTCATCGGTAGCCTCGAGCGCCCCGGCCCCAACCAGCATCGCAACTTTGTTGCCGCTGTTCAAAACGTCGGCGGCGGCCCGAAGCAGCGCCTCATCGGGCAATTTAGCGGGCCCCGCATAACCGACGCCGGTGTGGGTCGCGCCATGCGCGAGCGGCGGGTCTTCATACTCAAGTTCCTGCAGGTCATTCGGCAGTATCACGCAACTGACCGCCCGTTTGTTGTGAGCGATCCGCACCGCGCGGTCGATCAGATGACGCACCTGGGCGGGGACAGTCGCAAGCTCGACATACTCGCTGACATCTTTAAACAGGTTCTGGAGATCGACTTCCTGCTGGTAGCTCGCCCCCAATCCGGTTCGCGCCTGCTGACCGACAAGCGCAACCACGGGAACATGATCCATCTTGGCGTCGTATAATCCATTCAGCAGATGGATCGCGCCTGGGCCGGAGGTCGCATAGCAAAGCCCGAC
>VAZS01000390.1 GCA_005884855.1 Alphaproteobacteria bacterium
CTCGCTTCGCTTCAAGGCGACGCTCGAAGGTGTTCTGCTGTCGCCGCTGGTGATACCGCATTTTACGGTGGGACTGGGGTTTCTCATCCTGGCCGCGCAGGTCGGGTTAACTCGCGGCTATCCTGTCGTGATCGCATGCCACGTCGTGCTCGTGCTGCCGTTCGTGCTTCGCAGCGTCTACGTGTCGTTGCGCAATCTGGACCAAAGCCTGGAGCTGGCCGCAGCCAGCCTGGGCGCACCGCCGCTCCGGGTGCTCCTCACCATTACGTTGCCGCTGTTGTTGCCGGGCTTGATTAGCGGCTGGCTGTTCGCCGCCATTCTGTCCTTCAATGAGTTCACCGCTTCGCTGTTCGTCACGGCGCAACGGACCCAGACGCTGCCGGTCGCGATGTACAATTACGTGCGGGAATTCGCCGATCCCTCGATGGCGGCTCTGTCGGTGATGTACATCGTCGGCACCGCCGGATTGATTGTTTTCGCCAATGCTTTTCTGGGTCTCGGCAAGGTGCTGAACATTGAACAAAACCGCTAAAAGGACCCCGTGACCCAGCCAGCACGCAGCGCAACGGACGAGGCCGCGGTCCGCTTCAGCGCCGTGAGCAAGCGGTTTGGCAAGACATTGGCGCTGAACGAGGTCTCCCTCGCGGTCAGGCGCGGCGAGTTCATGACGCTGCTTGGCCCCTCCGGCTGCGGAAAGACCACGCTGCTTAATCTCGCCGCCGGCTTTTTCAGCCCGGAGGGCGGCGAAATCCTGATCGATGGCGAACGGGTCAATGATCTGCCGACCTACAATCGCGAAATCGGGATGATGTTTCAGAACTACGCGCTGTTCCCGCACATGACCGTCGAGGGCAACGTCGCGTATGGCCTCAAGGCGCGCCATATTGCGAAGCCTGAGATCGACCGTCGGGTCGCCGAGGTGCTGGGTCTGGTCAAGCTCGCTGGCTTGGAGGATCGCAAGCCGCGCCAGCTCTCCGGCGGACAGCAGCAGCGCGTGGCGCTGGCCCGCGCGCTGGTGATCAATCCGACCGTACTGCTGCTCGACGAGCCGTTTTCGGCGCTCGACAAGAACCTGCGCGCGTCGATGCAGGTGGAGCTGCGGGAAATCCAGCGCAAGCTGGGGGTCACCACCATCTTCGTCACCCACGATCAAAGCGAGGCGTTGAGCCTTTCCGATCGGCTGGCGGTAATGTCGGAGGGGCGAATTCGCCAGCTCGGCACGCCAGAGGAGATCTACCGCAGACCTCTGGAGCGCTTCGTTGCCTCGTTTGTCGGTGACGCCAACGTGCTGCGCGGCCGGCTCGAGCGCATCGAGGGCGCCCATGCCATTCTCGCCTTAGGCGCTACCCAAGTGCGGGTGCCGAAGGGCTCTTTGCGGGGCGGGGCCGTCTCCGCACCCGTCGATCTCTACGTTCGGCCGGAACACCTCGAGGTCATCGAAACGAGCGGACCGTGCGCAAGGAGCGGTACCATCGTCGCCCAAATCTATCAGGGCGGATATGTCGACCTCTTCGTGGAGTGCACGGACTCATCCATTGAACGACTGCTGGTACGTTCGGCGGGACACCAGGCGATGACACGCTGGCCGATCGGCACGAAGGTCGGCCTTGCCATTAGCACCGACGAAGGCGTCGCGTTTCCGATCGCGTGATGCATCTTAACGCGGGTCGCTGCGGCCGATTTCGGAACGGGTTAAACCTTGGCATCGACGACGCCGTCGATCAGGTTTTGATGATACAGCGCTTCCAAGCTGATGAGTTTCGAGCTTTCGGGCCGAATGTCTTGGATCATCTTGGTCAGCCGCTGATGTTCGGCCCGGCTGATCCTCTCGGCGTCCTCGCGCGATACCGCCTGAAACCGGACAGTGCGGCCGCCGCCCCGGACGGCAAGCACGGGCAGGTCGGCTGAAATGACGGTGGCGATCTTGGGATAACCGCCGGTGGTCTGGGCATCCGCCATCAGGATGATCGGAAGCTTAGAGCCCGGCACCTGAATCGATCCGCCGACAATACTATCCGAGACGATGTTGTAGTCGCTCTTGTGCTCCAGCTCAGGCCCTGCAAGGCGAAATCCCATGCGGTCGGAGGCTGGGCTAATGATGTAGCTGCCTTGCAAGAGCTCCTCAATGGCGAGCGCGGTGAAGTAATCGTCCTGCGGCCCCAGCACCACCCTGATCGGCTGATCAAGCGCAAGATCGCGCGGCGCGCTGAACGTCACCTCTTCACGTGACGCCGCGTCATCGGCGAATCCGTGCAGCATGTCCCCGCCTTGCAGCGGCCGGCCCGAAAAGCCGCCAAAGCGAGCGCGGGTATACGTCGATCGGCTGTTGAGGCAGAGCGGCACGTCAAAACCGGCTTCGATGGCGAGATACGAGCAAAAGGCGTCGCCGCCCAGTCGCACCCGCGCGATTTCGCCGCGGGCAAGACGTACAGTTCGGCCGGAGCCAACGAACGCATCGTCGCGGCCGGCGATCTCGAGCCCGCCTCCGGCGCTGCCGATCAGCGCGACGCGGACCGATGCGCCGACGACTTCCAGCTCCGGACCCGTGCCAATAATTTCAAGACATGCGGCGCCAGGCGCATTTCCGACCAGCGCGTTGGAGAGCAGGTAGCCGTTGCGGTCGAGCGCGCCCGAGACAGGAACGCCGACGTGCTGAAAGCCGCGTCGTCCTTCGTCCTGGATGGTGGTGTGGAAACCCGGAGCGATGACTTTGAGCACCGGAATCACGTCGCGATCTCCCTGCTTTCGGGCTCGTACTCGTCCCGTTCAACAGCCCTGCAAATGCGCGAGAATTCGCCCGCTGCAACGGAGCGGAATTTCACGGAATCGCCGGGGCCAAGTAGCGAGCCATTCGCCGAATCCGGGTCGAAGAATCGTACCGGCGAGGTGCCGATCAGGTGCCACCCGCCGGGACTTTCATACGGATACACTGCAGTCAGGCTGGTGGCGATGGCTAGCGAACCGGGCGGCACCCGTGTTCGCGGATCGCGCCGGCGCGGCAGGCGCAATTGCTTCGGCAGGTCCCCCATATAGGGGTATCCGGGGACGAAGCCGATCATGTAGACGTGGTACTGCGTGCCGGCGTGGAGGGCGGCGACTTCGGCGACGCTCAACCCGACTCTGGTAGCGACCTCCTCGATGTCGGGCGCGAACTCCGGATCATAGCAGACCGGAATCTCCCACAAACGGCGGATCTGCGAGGAGGTCCCGGCGCCCTTCATCAGCGCTACAATGGCCTGCTCCAGCTCGGCCCCGGTGGTCTTTAGCGAGTCGTAGTTCACGCAGAGCGAACGGAACGTCGCCACGATCTCGGTGGCGCCAGGCAAGCCGGCGTTGTTGAGGATTTCCGCCAGCCCCAATACCCTGTCGCTGATTTTCCGATCGATCGCCGTGCCGAATTCGAACACGAGCGCGCTGTCGGCAGCCTTCAGGATCCGGAAATCATCCATGCCAGTCATATCGTTCTACGTTGATCTTATCGTACTATTAATAGTATCATTCGGTTTTGAGGGGGATCAAGGGCGGCCGTGGCGCGCGATTTGGTCCCGCAGCATCCTCGTTGGGCAATACGATAGCGACATGAGTGCATGTCCGGAGCCGATGCATTGCTTTGGTGTTGAGGTTAGTTATGATCGCGGCCGGACAAGCCCAAAATTTTTAAAGAAGTGTTGAGGTCGCGCGCGTCACCGTCAGGCAAGCGGTCGACATCTTGCGTGAAGAAGGCATGCTGCAGGCGCGCCAGGGGCTTGGCACTTTCGTCTCCAAGCGGAGCCATGACCGGCACTGGGTGCAGCTCGCGACCAACTGGAACAGCTTGATCGAGTCGCTGAAGGACAATGTTCCGCGCCGGCTGACGATCGATCGCGACGTGGCGCAGCCGGATCTGGCTGAAGGCGACGGCAAGGCGGCAGCGAGCTATGTCAAGCTGCGCAGCGTGCAGTATCGAAATGATGAGCCATATTCGGTGGTGAACCTGCATTTGGCCCGTGATGTGTTCGATATGAACCCCGAGCGGTTCAAGGGCGCCGCCGCGTTGGTGACGATCGACGCCATGGACGAGATCACGCTGATGGAGGCGCACCAGAGCCTGACTATCGGCAGCGCGGATCCGGAGATCGCCGATCTGCTCATGATTTCGATCGGCGCGCCGACCGTGGAGGCGCATTGCGTGGTGGTCGATCACCGCGGCATCGCCATCTACGTCGGTGACATCATCTATCGCAGCGAGAGCATCAAGTTGCAGATCAACCTTCTGGAGACTAGTCCGGTGGGCAACAAGAAGCAGCGCAATGGTTTTAAGGCCATCGGCCTTCCCCGGCGCAAACCGCGGAAGACGTGACGGGGGTGCGATTTGGTTGCGCCCGGATCTTGCGATCTTACAGAATAAGATTTGGCCGGAAATCACGCGAAGATTGAGGGTTCGCATGGCGGAACAGGGAGTAGGCGCGCGCCACCTGCGCAAGGAGGATGACCGCCTGATGCGCGGCCGCGGCGAGTTCGTCGCCGACATCCGTCTTGCGGGCCTGCAGGATGTCGCGTTTGTCCGCAGCCCGCTTGCGCATGCCTGGATTCGCGGCATATCGATCCCGCCGCAATATAAGGATAGCGTTTTCACCGCCGCCGATCTCGACGGCGTCAAGCCGATCCGCGCGGTCTCGGGATTGCCGGGATTTAAGATTTCCGAGCAGTTGGTGCTGGCCACGGGCAAGGTACGTCAGGTCGGCGAGCTCGTCGCGATGTGCGTGGCGCGCACGCGCGCGCAGGCCGAGGATATTGCGGCCTCGGTCGAGCTCCATCTGGAGGAATTGCCGGCCATCCACGACATGCTGCAAGCGCGCGAGAAAAAATCGGCGCTGGTCCACGAGCACTGGGGCGACAACGTCTTCCTCGAAACCTTCGTCGATGTGAATATTGAGAAGGCTTTCGACGCGCCCATCAAGGTCACTCGCGAGATTCGCACCGCGCGGCAGTCGATGGCGCCTCTGGAGGGGCGCGGCGTGGTGGCTTCATGGAGCAGCCGGTTGGAGCAGCTCACAGTTTATACCTCGGCCCAGATGCCGCACATCAACCGCACCGGCCTGTCGGAATGCCTCGGGCTCGATCATGGAAACATTCGCGTGATCTCGCCGGATGTCGGCGGTGGCTTCGGCTACAAGGGAATCCTGCTTCCGGAGGAAGTCTGCCTGTCGTGGCTGACGATGCGCCGCGGACATCCGGTGCGCTGGATCGAGGATCGCCGAGAGAATTTGAGCGCGGGAGCCAATTGCCGCGAGCATCATTACCTCATCACCGGCTATGCCGATCGCGATGGTCGGCTGCGCGGCGTCGATTGCGAAGCGACCGTCGATTCCGGCGCGTACTCGTCTTACCCGTTCTCAGCGTGTTTAGAAGCCGCGCAGGTCGCCAGCATCCTGCCGGGCCCGTATGATTTTGAAGCTTATCGCTGCAAGACCTGGTCGGTCGCGACCAACAAATGCCCGATACTTCCTTATCGGGGGGTGGCCCGCACCGGCGTGTGTTTTGCGATTGAGCTGGTGCTCGATGCGATCGCGCGCGAAGCGGGGCTGGAGCCGCACGTGGTGCGCTTCAAGAATCTCGTGCGACCCGAGCAGATGCCGTTCGACAACATCACGAGAAAACATTTCGACAGCGGCGATTATCCCGAAGCGCTGCGACGCGCGTTGGCGCATTTCGATCTGCCGGCGCTGCGGGCGCGTCAGGCCAGGGGCGAGCGGGACGGGCGCCTGTTGGGTTTCGGCCTTTCGATCTATTGCGAGCAGGCCGCGCACGGCACCTCTGTCTATGCGGCCTGGGGAATTCCGATGGTGCCTGGACACGAGCAGGCCACGGCCCGGGTGACCCCGGATGGCGGCCTCGAACTGCGCGTTGGCGTCCATTCGCACGGGCAAAGCCTGGAGACGACGCTGGCTCAAGTCGCCTTTGAAATTCTCGGGATCGACACTGCAAAGATCAAGGTCATCTTGGGCGACACCGCCGTGACCCCCTATTCGACCGGCACCTGGGGATCGCGCTGCATGGTGATGGCGGGCGGGGCGGTGGCGAGCGCATGCCGCGAGATCGAAACCCGCGCCCGACAGATCGGCGCGAGTCTGCTGCAGGTCAAGGCGGAAGACGTCACGTTCAGCGACGGCAAGATTATGTCGGCGACCAGCGAGGTCAGCATGCAGGATATCGCACGGGCCTGGTACCTGCGCCCGCAGGACCTGCCCGTGAACGTTCATCGAGGCGGCCTGGAGGCCACCATTGGCTACAAGCCGGAGCGCGACAGCGGCACCTTCAGTTACGCGGCGCATGCCGTGACCGTGGCCGTCGATCCTGAACTCGGGCACGTCGAAATTCTTGATTAACGGCCAGCCGCTTGCCACGACCTTTGCCGATTACCTGCTGCCCGGACCCGCCGAAGTCCCTGAACCTCACCTGGACCATATCGAGACCTTGGCGCCCTATACCGAATTCGGGGTCAAGGGTATCGGCGAGGGCGGCGCAATCGCTCCCCCCGCGGCGATCGCTAATGCCGTCAATGATGCGCTGAAGGGCTTGGGCGCCGAGCTCTTATGTTCTCCGATCACGCCACGTCGCGTGCTTGAGGCCATTGCTGCCGCCAAACTGCACCAAGTAGCGGCCGCCGTGCCGGCTGGAGCATAGTCGTGAAGCCGGTCAATTTTGCTTACGAGCGTCCGCGGCATCTGGACGAGGCGATCGGACTGCTGGGCGATGAAAGCGCACAGACCAAAATCCTAGCAGGTGGCCAGTCGCTCGGGCCCATGCTGAACCTGCGCCTGGTGCAGCCCGACCTCGTCATCGACATCACGGCACTGGAGCATTTGAAGCGCGCGGAGAAGATGCAAGACAGTTTGGTGCTTGGCGCTTGCGTAACGCATGCAGACATCGAGGATGGCCGTGTTCCCGACGTTACCAACGGCGCGATGCGCGCTGTCGCGGCTGGGATCGCCTATCGTGCGGTCCGAAACCGCGGCACCCTCGGTGGCAGCCTGACCAATGCCGACCCCTCCGCGGACTGGGTCTCAGCATTGGCGGCGCTCGGCGCCGAAGCTGTTGTGCGCGGCCCGGGCGGAACGCGAAATGTGGCGGTGGATAATTTTGTAACCGGCGCGCTGGAAAACGCTCTCGGCTTCGACGAGCTGCTCGAGGCAGTCCGGGTGCCGGCGCATTCGTCATCGGCGCAGTGGGGATATTACAAGGTCAGCCGCAAGACCGGCGAATACGCGCACGCGATCGGCGCGGTGCTGTTCGATCGTCCGCGCGGCGTGTTCCGGGCCGTCATCGGAGCCGTGGAGCGCAAGCCGCTGGTTCTGGCGGACGCGCGCGTACTGTTCGGCGGTTCAACCAATTTCGCGCAGTTCGATTCCCGTGCCGCCGATGCGATGCTGCAATCTATCGGCATGAGGGACGCACTCGACCGACAAATTCACACTGTAGCGCTCGCGCGCGCCGTTCGGCAGGCATCCGGCGCATGACGCAAATTACACTCATCATCAACGGCAAGCCGGTCTCGGCCGCGATCGAGCCGCGCACACATCTGGCGGATTTTCTGCGCGAGTGGCGCGATTTGACGGGCACCCATCTTGGGTGCGAGCACGGCGTTTGCGGCGCCTGCACGATTCTTGTCGATGGCATCCCGGTTCGCTCCTGCATTACCTATGCGGTGTCGTGCGACGGAGCCGAGGTCGTGACTATTGAAGGGCTCGATGATGATGAGATCACCCGCGAACTGCGGGAGGCATTCAAGCGCGAGCACGCGTTGCAATGCGGGTACTGTACACCGGGCATGCTGGTCTCGGCCCACGACCTCGTGGTGCGCAGTCGGAACGCGGACGAACACGATATTCGGGTGGCGATGAGCGGCAACCTTTGCCGCTGCACCGGGTACGTTGGGATCATCCGCGCGATCAGAAGCGTCATCACTGCGCGGCGGGACCGTGATATTGCAGCGATCGTCGGCGGAGTGCGCCGTAGTGTCGGTCCCGCTGGTTCTGGCCACGCCAGCATTCAGGCGCGCGAGGTGTCGGTTCGCCGTGCCGTCCACGCTCCGCTGACCGAACGGGCGGCTGCCGCGGAACCAAAACCGCCAATGGATCGGGACTGGACCCCGCAGGTCGCTTTTGACCAAAAGTTCGTCGTGAACTATCCGCGCCAACAGGTGTGGGAGATGTTCGGTCGCGTTCGGGACGTTGCGGCGTGTTTGCCAGGAACCAGCCTGATCGGCGAGCCGACGCCGGAGCATGTCGAGGGACAGATCCAGGTCAAGATCGGACCGATTACCGCTGAGTTTCGCGGGCAAGCCGAAATCGAACGCGACGAAAGCTCCTATTCCGGGAAGATTAGCGGCGCGGGAAGTGCCATTCGCAGCAACTCCGCCACGCGGGGAATGATTAGCTACCATCTGGTTCCGGGACCCGACGGCCAGTCAACCGAAGTCGTCGTCACGATCGGATACACGCTCACGGGGATGCTGGCGCAGTTCGGGCGTCCCAGCATCGTGCAGGATGTGGCTGCACGAATGACCGCCGCCTTTGCCAACAATCTGGAAGCGCGGCTTGGGGGCGAACCCGTTGCGCGTCCGTCGTCAGGAGCGGACGGCGTAATAAACGCAGGATCGCTGCTGTTTTCGGTGGTCTCCGAGCGATTCAGGCAGCTGTTCAGCAAGATCTTTCAGTGGCGGAATTAGCCGGCGAGATCAGATATATTGTCTTTCTAATAATAGTACCTTACGCTCTATTTCGCTCAATCGAGGCCTTGCACCGGCTCAACATAAAACAAAGGTGAACGATGGCTATCAAGATGAATCTGAATGCCGACATGGCTGAGGGTTTTGGTGCTTACAACATAGGCGATGATTCAGGAATTCTGAAGATCATCGGGTCGGCGAATATCGCCTGTGGCTTTCACGCCGGCGATCCGCTGATCATGCGCAGGGTCGTTACGGAAGCCAAGCAGAACGGCGTGACGATTGGGGTCCATCCCGGCTTTGATGATCTCTGGGGCTTCGGCCGCCGCCGGATCGACATGCGGCCGGACGACCTCGAATGCATGGTAGCCTATCAAATCGGCGCGCTGCAGGCGATGGCGGCTTATTCCCACGTCAAGGTCACGCATCTTAAACCGCATGGCGCACTCAACAATATGGCCGCCGAAAACAGCGAATACGCGCTGGCGATCGGCCGTGCCATCAAGGCAGTCGATTCCAGCATCATTTACGTGGCACTTGCCGGCTCCGAAATGGAAAAGGCCGGCCACAAGCTCGGCCTCCGGGTCGCACTAGAAGGATTTTGCGACCGGCAGTACGATGACGACGGCAATCTCACCTCGCGGAAGATTCCGGGCTCGGTTCTGAAGGATCCGGCGGTGGCGTGCAAGCAAGTGATCGACATGGTGGTGAACAATTTTATCACCTCGCGGAACGGCAAGAAGATTCCCTGCAAGGTGCATTCGCTGTGCGTTCACGGCGACGAAGCCACCGGCGTGGCAACGGCGCGGGCGGTGCGGGAAGCTCTCGAAAAGGCCGGCGTCAAGCTGGTGCCGCTGACGGAAATGACATTGGATTGAGCGGCGGTCGATCGAGCGCGAAGCCAGTTATCGCGATTTCGGGAGGGACCGGCGATCTCGGGTCCGGACTGGCGAAGCGATGGATAGGCGTTGGTCATTCGATCGTGATTGGCTCCCGTTCCGCTGAGAAGGCGCGGACTTTTGCCAAAGAACTGGGTGGAGATGCGCGCGGCGACGATCATGTCGGTGCCGCCAAATGCACGCGTTTTCGGCGCTGGAAATTTACCAGGGTGCGCAGACGCTGGGAATCCCGGTAGTCGAATTCCTCGGTGAGTTGAAGTCGGCGGGGCTCAACACGCTGCCGGGCACGGCCGCCGAAATTCTTGATGACGAGGTTCGGATCGTGCTTTGCGCCGACAAGATCCGCACGCGACAATGGCTCGACGTCATGCGCGCCGCGCACTCCGTCGGTTTTCGCTCGACCGCAACCATCATGTTCGGCCATATCGAAACCTATCAACACTGGGCGCGGCATCTGCTGCGGGTCCGCAACCTGCAGTGCGAGACCGGCGGTTTTACGGAATTCGTGCCGCTGCCGGTCGTTCACATGGAAGCGCCGATCTACCTCAAGGGGCGGGCGCGGCCGGGCCCTACTTATCGCGAGGCCATACTGATGCACGCGGTGGCGCGCCTTGCGCTTAATCCGGTTATTCCGAACATTCAGGCGTCTGGGTCAAGCTCGGGCCCGAAGGCGTGCGCCATTGCCTGTCGGCCGGCGTCAACGATCTCGGCGGCACGCTGATGGCCGAAAGCATTTCGCGTTCCGCCGGCGCCTCCCACGGGCAGGAAATGACCCCGCAGGAGATGGAGCTAATCATACTCGCGACCGGGCGCCGTCCGAGGCAGCGCACCACACTTTATGCCGACGCCGATGCCGGCCTCCGACAACGCTCGTTTGATTCAGCGGCGGCGAGAATGTCCGGCAATCAAGACGCGAGGGCGCATTCTGCCACCCGTGCCTAGCGTGTACGCGCGCTCGACATGCTATTTTACTAATGTTAGTATCATTGACCCCGATCGCGAAAGAAAGCTGGGATGTCAGGGCTCGTCAACCCGGAAATCATCGACACCAAGCAGCGCGCGCGGGCCATCGCGCGGGTTCGCGAACTCGGGGTGGTGTTGCCGACGTTTACGCAGCTTGCCAATCCGGCCAGCATTCCGGCTGCGGTGTTGGAGAAGCTCCGGAACGTCGCGCCCGACGAGCCTCGGATTGAAAATCTTTGGCGCGTGAACTGGTACAACGGGGCGGACCGCAAGAGCGCCGCCGAGGTGCCGGGATTCATCGTGATCCCGGAATCGATCAGCGGCATCAAAGCGCCGATCGTGGTGCTGCTTGGGTGTCGCTTCCCGATGATCGGGGCGCATAAGGTGCTGCCGGCTTATTCCGTGCTGGCTTCACAGCTGGTGACGGGCCGCTTCGATCCGGTCACGCAAAAGGCGATCTGGCCTTCGACGGGGAATTACTGCCGGGGCGGCGTGTCGATTTCGCGCATTCTGGGCTGCCGCGGCGTTGCCGTGCTGCCGGCAGGCATGAGCCGGGAGCGTTTCGAGTGGCTGGAGCAATGGGTGCTTCATTGCGACGATATCGTTCGCACGCCCGGTACGGAAAGCAACGTCAAGGAAATCTACGACAAGTGCGCCGAATTGGGGCGCGATCCGCAGAACGTGATTCTCAATCAGTTCTCGGCGTTTTCAAATTATTTGATTCACTACATCTGCACCGGCACCGCGGCCGAGCATGCCTTCAAGGCGTTCAAGGGCGACACGCCCCGTCGATTGGCGGCATTCGTATCGGCGACAGGCTCCGCCGGCACCATCGCGGCGGGAGATTATCTGAAGAAGCGCTACGGGACGCGGATCGCGGCGGTCGAGGCGCTGGAGTGTCCGACCATGCTCAACAATGGCTATGGCGAGCACAACATCCAGGGCATCGGCGACAAGCATATTCCGCTGATACATAACGTGATGAACACCGATGTCGTCATCGGCGTCTCCGACCGCGTCACCGACCAGCTCAATCTGCTGTTCGGCTCGGAGGCCGGGCGCAACTATCTGCGGAATAGGCGCAAGCTGGATGTCGACGTAATTGCATCGTTCGCCGACGTTGGCATTTCCGGGTTCGCGAACATCGTCGCATCGATCAAGCTGGCGAAACAGCTGCATTACGGGCCGGACGATGTCATCGTCACCGTCGCGACCGACAGCGGATCACTGTACGACAGCGAACGCGACGAGTATCAGAACAAGCATTTCGACGGATCGTTCGACGAGGTCAATGCGGGCGAGGTCTTCGGCTCCTGCCTGACCTCGGTCGCAACCGACAACGTGATGGAATTGACTGAACAGACGCGACGACAAATCTTCAATCTGGGCTATTACACGTGGGTCGAGCAGCAGGGCGTCAGTGTCGAGGATTTTGAGCGTCGCCGGTCGCAGTCGTTCTGGGACGGCATCGCCGACAGTCTGCCGCAATGGGACGCGTTGATCGAGGATTTCAACGCCGAAGCCTCTGGATCCAACGAGACAGTGCGTGCAAACAAGGCGAGGTCGTAATGGTGGCTCAGGACGCGGTTCAGCCATACAAGGAGCTGCGGCAGAATCTGGCGCGACGCGACCGCAGCCTTCGCGAAAAGGTGGTCACGCTGGAAGAGGCGGCGTCCTTCGTCAGGGACGGTGCTTCCGTCGGTATTGGCGGCTCCACCATGTCCCGCACGCCTATGGCCCTGATCTGGCAATTGATCCGGGCGCGCAAGAAGGAACTCTCCTGCTCGCGCTGCATCATCTCGACCGATGGCGATCTCTTGCTCGGATCGGGTGTCTCCAACCACATTGTCTCAAGCTGGTTCGCGCAAGGGGGATCAGATGTCGGCAAAAAACGGCTGGAGGCAAAGGAGATCGACTGCCCGTTCACCGGCGAGAAGCTGCTGCTGGTTCCCGCGCTCAACCCCGATGTCGCGCTGATTCACGTGCAGCGCTGCGACGCCTACGGCAACGCCCAGATCGATGGCCTGCAGTTCATGGATATCGATCTCGCCATGGCCGCCAATCGGGTGATCCTGACGACTGAACGCATCGTGTCCAACGATCAGATCCGGCGTTCTCCGGATCAGACCAAGATTCCCTTCTTCTGCGTCGATGCCGTGGTCGAGGTTCCGTTCGGTTCGGCGCCGCACGAATGCTACGGCGTCTATGAGCCGATGATGAACCACCTCGAAACCTATGTGAAACAGGTCAACGGGGACCCGGTCGGCGGCATGAAGAAGTACCTCGATCAGCACGTCTATGGGCTGAAAAACTGGAACGAATTCCTTTCGCTGATCGGCATTGATGAAATCGTTGCGGCGAGCCGTCGGGGCAGGAGCATTTTCGATGACTGATACCACGCGCCATACCGCTTCGGAAATGCTGGCGATCCTCAGCGCGCGACAGTTGAAGGAAGGACAGGTGGTTTTCGCCGGGGTCGGCGTCCCCTTGCTGGCGGCAACGCTGGCTCAACGCCTGCGCTGTCCCGGCCTGACCATCCTATTCGAGGGCGGTGTGATCGGCGCCTTCGTTGAGCCGGGCAAGCTGCCCCCATCCACCAATGACCAGCGCTGCACCAAGCGCGCCAACATGGTGCTGGGCAGCGCCGAAGTGCTGCTGCTGCTGCAGCGGGGCTATGTCGACATCGGATTCATGGGCGGCGCGCAGATCGATAAGTACGGCAATCTGAACTCGTCCTTCATCGGCGACTCCGACAATCCTAAGACACGTTTGCCCGGAACAGGCGGCGGCAACGACATCTCGAGCCTGACCAACATGATCGTTGCGATGAAGCATGAGAAGCGCCGCTTCGTCGAGCATGTCGATTTCATCACCAGTCCCGGCTTCATCCGCGGCGGCAAGTCGCGCGCCGAAAGCGGGCTGCCGGAAGGCGGCATGTTCCGCGTCATCACCGAGCTTGCGGTGTTTTCGTTCGACGAGACCTCGCGCCTGATGAAGGTGCTCGCGCTTAATCCCGGCATCACGCGGGACCAGGTTCAGGACAACACGGGTTTCGATTTGATCTTCGACGATCAGCTTGGCGTCACCGAACCGCCAACCGAGCATGAGCTCACAACCTTGCGGATGCTGGACCCCGATCGCCTCTTCATCGCCGGATAGATAAAAACGAGGAAGCCCATAGATAAACGAGGAAGCCCAATGACCATCCTGTCCAACACGTATGGCATCGCCACGCGCAACTTCACGGCTTACCCGGAGCTGCCGGACGCCAAGGCGCTGGTCGAATATGGGGTGCGCCTCGAGGAACTCGGTTATGATTCGCTCTGGGTCTGGGATCACATTCTGCTCGGGGTTGAGCCGCATTTCCCGATTCTGGATGCGCTCACCACCCTGACGGCAATTTCAGCCCGGACCAGCAGGATTAAGCTCGGCACCGGCATCTTGGTATTGCCGCTGCGCAACCCTGTCGCACTGGCCAAGCAGCTGTCGAGCATGGATCAGTTTTCCGGCGGGCGGCTGATCATGGGAATGGCGTCGGGCTGGTACAAGCGCGAGTTCGACGCGATGGGGATCCCGTTCAACAAGCGCGGCAAGCTGATGGATGAGAATCTGGAAATCCTCAAGCGGCTGTGGACCGAAAAAATGGTGGACGGCAAATACACAGCGCACGACATTTCCGCCGCAGTGATGTACCCGAAACCGGCGCAGCCGCGGATACCGATATTGATCGGCGGTTACGTCGACAAGGTGCTGCAGCGCGCCGCGACCGCCGGCGATGGCTGGCTGACCTATTTTTATTCGCCCGAAAGTTTTGCGAAATCCTGGGCCAAGATCCGCAACTTCGCCAACGAAGGCGGCAAGGACCCCGAAAAGCTTTTGAACGCGTCGCAGTTGCCGATCATGATCGGGCCGTCAAAGTCGGCGGTCCGCGACGAAATGATAGATTGGCTGAACAAGGAATGGGATTTTCCCGCGCACAGCGATTGCTCGCGCGAGAGCGCGATCATGGGCTCCATCGACGAATGCGTCGAGCAGTTGAAGGCGCATGTCGCGGTCGGCGTTCAGAAGATTATCTTCGTCCCCTACAAGTACAGGATGGATCAGGTCGAAACCATCGCGCGCGATATCATTCCACGAATGAAGGCCAAGTAGAATCGGCACGGGGATGGCCCGGTCACATCGGATGATTAGTGTTTTTGACCTGTTCAAAATCGGGATTGGCCCATCCTCATCGCACACCATGGGGCCCATGAAGGCAGCCGCCGCGTTCATCTCCGCGCTGGACGGACGCGAGCGCGCCGGCCTCGAACGCCTGTAAGTCACGCTGCTCGGATCGCTGGCGTGGACTGGGCGGGGGCACCGCACCGACAAGGCGGTCATGCTGGGACTTTGCGGTCTTTCTCCGGAATTGATCGATCCCGACGATGCCGACCGCCGCATCGATATTATCGCAGCAACGAGGCAGCTTGTGCTTTCTGACGGCACCATCATCGATTTCGACCCGGCGCAAGATATCGATTTCAACCTGGATGAGCCGGCCTTGGCGCATCCAAATACCATACGGTTCTCGGCATTAGATCGAGAGGGTCGCGAACTGAAGGGAGAGACCTGGTTCTCGCTGGGAGGCGGCTTCATTCGCCGCGAAGGCGACGTTAGTTCCCGATCCCGTTCGACTACCGCGATGCCGCCCAGTTAATCGCGATGTGCGACCGCTCCGGACTATCGATCGCCGAAGTCGTGCGAGCCAATGAGGCTGCGCTCCTGGACGAAGCCTCGATCGACCACCGGCTGGACCGTCTTACCGCTGTGATGTTCGACTGCATCGATCGCGGGATGCAGACCGCCGGCGAGTTGCCGGGAGGCCTTGAGGTCAAGCGCCGCGCCCGCGCCCTGCAGGCCCGGCTGAAGGAATCGGAGTCCCGCAACTTCAAGCATTCGATCCCGGCGATGGACTATGCGAGCATGTACGCGATCGCCGTCAACGAGGAGAATGCCGCAGGCGGGCGAATGGTGATGGCGCCGACCAACGGCGCCGCCGGGGTCATACCTGCGGTGCTGCGCTATTATCGCGAGCACTGCCAGGACGCCTCAACGGACGGCGTCAGGATTTTTCTCCTGACCAGTGCCGCGGTCGGCGGGCTTTGCAAGATGAATGCGTCGATCTCCGGCGCTGAAGTCGGATGCCAGGGTGAGGTGGGTGTGGCATGCTCCATGGCGGCGGCGGGCCTCACGGCGGCCCTGGGCGGCAGCAGCCGGCAGATCGAGAATGCCGCAGAGATGGGAATCGAGCATCACCTCGGCATGACCTGCGATCCGATCGGCGGCCTCGTGCAAATTCCCTGCATCGAGGGCAACGCGTTCGGCGCCATCAAGGCCATCAACGCCGCCTCCCTGGCGCTGAGCGGCGACGGGTCGCACCACGTTACGCTCGATCAGGTGATCCGGACGATGCGGGATACCGGGGCTGACATGCAGGCCAAATACAAGGAAACCTCGCGCGGCGGGCTGGCTGTCAACGTGCCCGACTGCTGAAAAAACTTGACGCCGCATGGGTCATAGAGACGATACTAAACATACCAAACATAGAAAAAACGGACCGAGTTGCCGCATTCAAAATGGAGGAGTTAGATAATGGCGAAGCATAGTACGAGATACTTCACGGCTATCGCAGCCACCGCCCTGCTGTCAGCGGGTCTGGTGGGACAGGCCGGCGCGCAAACCATCAAGATCGGCGTCAACGAGCCGCTGACCGGCCCGTTTGCCGCCTCCGGCACCTATGTTGTCAACGGCGCCAAGATCGCCGCCGACGAGATCAATGCCAAAGGTGGTGTCCTCGGCAAGAAGATCGAGCTGGTCATTGAGGATAACAAGAGCAATCCCACCGAAGCAGCGGCAGTCGCCGAAAAGCTGATCACGGCGGACAAGGTGCCGGTGATAATGGGCGCTTGGGGATCCAGCCTTACGCTCGCGGTGATGCCGAAGCTGATGGAATACAAGGTACCGATGGTGGTGGAGACCTCCTCATCAGGTAAGATCACGACCAGCGGCAACCCCTACATTTTCCGTATCTCGCCGCCCTCGTCGGTCGAGGCCGCGGCATTCAAAAACATTCTGCCCAAAATGTCCGTCAAGAAGGCCGATTTCCTCGTCATCAACAATGACTGGGGACGTGGCGCGGCGGAAGATTTCGGCAAGACAATGAAGGCCGATAACGTGCAGATTGGCTTGGTCGAAACCATGGATCAGTCGGCCCAGGACATGAGCGCGCAATTATCCAAGATCAAGTCCACGGATTCCGACACGATCATGGTGACCACCGCGGTCGAGCAACTCACGCTGTTGCTGAAGCAGGCGACCGCGCTCGGGATCAAGAAGCAGATCATCACCACGGGCGGATCACAAAATCCCGATCAGCTGATCGATCAGGCCGGCGTTGCCGCCAATGGCACGTTCCACCTGACCACCTTTGCGCCATGGTACCCGGACGACACGCCCAATCCGGTCGCGACCAAATATTTCCTCGGGGAGTGGAAGAAGCGCGGCTTCAATTTTGCCGGCGCCACCGAAAGCTTCCGGGGCTATGACGGCATTCGCACCATCGCGGTTGCGATCGAGAAGGCCGGCAAGGCGGAGCCCGAGGCGATCACTAAGGCGCTGTGGGAGACCGAACTGATGGGGCTGAATGGCAAGATCAAGTTCGAGAAGCAGGGACCGGCCGGCAAGGAGAGCGGCCAAAGCATGCCCAATGTGTACCTGATCAAAGTCGACAACGCGAAGGTCGTGCTTCCGAAGCTGTAAGCGGGTCTGCCGTGGTCATCGCTTCCATTGCGATGACCACGTTTTTTCCATGGCAATGTTCCGATACCATCCCCACCGGGCGGCGAGGCTTGACCTGGATTAGGGTGCGATGACTGAATACCTCCAGCACATGATTAACATGCTGATCCTCGGCAGCACTTATGCGCTGCTCGGCATCGGGCTGACGTTGATCTTTGGCATCATGCGGATCGTGAATTTCGCTCATGGCGAGCTTTATGTGTTCGGCGCCTATTTCGTCTACTTTGTCGCCGTCCTCCTTGGCTTCAATTTCTTTCTCTCGCTGCTGTTCGCGATACTGGCGGGGTGTCTTCTAGGAGCCTTGATCGAGGTCGCGCTGCTGCGTCCGATGCGAGGGGCGGATATCGATACCACGATGCTGATCATGATCGGTGCTATGATCGTGATGCAGAACACCGAGCAGTATGTCTGGGGCGGCGTCGCCAAATCGGTCTCGACGCCTTTTCCGGAAACGCCGCTCGTGATCGGGGACTTTTCGGTTTCCTGGCTGCGGCTGTTCGTGTTCTTTGCCGCGCTGGCGCTGATTGCGGCCGCCTATTTCCTGATCAACCGGACCAAGCTCGGCAAGGCGATGCGCGCCACTTTTCAGGACCGCGACACCGCAGCGCTGATGGGAGTCAACATTCAGGCGATCTACATGGCGACGTTCGCGATCGGCTCGAGCCTTGCGGCGGCAGCCGGTGCCTTGCTCGGACCGGTCTATGTGATTTCGCCGCAGATGGGCAACATCGCATCCCTGAAGGCGTTTGCGGTCGTGATCCTGGGCGGCCTCGGTAGCATTGGCGGGGCCACCATCGGTGGCTTCATACTGGCCTTTGCCGAGGAGATGGGGGCCGGCTACGTATCCTCCGGCTATCGTGACGCAATGGGCTTTCTGCTGATCATCGCAGTTCTGCTGTTCAAGCCGACCGGCCTGTTTGCGCGCTCGGAGCGGGTCGGATGAAGCGGTTACTTCCCTGCATCGCGCTGCTCGCGCTGGCGTCGGTCCCGATGTGGCTCAAAGATCCCTATCTTCTCAATGCCTTTGTCACCACCGGAATATTCATCATCGCGGCGATGAGCCTCAATCTACTGCTGGGCTATACGGGACAGCTCAGCCTTGCCCACGTCGCTTTCTTCGGGATCGGCGCCTACACCAGCGCGCTGGTTGCGCTCGGCTTTGACGTCGAACTGGTCGGCGGCATTCGTGTGGTCCACGAACCTTGGCCGGTCTGGCTTGGCTTCGTCATCGCCATTCTGGTCTCTGGAGTGTGCGGCTATATCGTCGGCAAGCTCTCGTTCCGCGTCCGCGGCGCCTACTTTGTCATCGTCACCATCAGTTTCGCCGAAGTGGTGCGTTTGGTGGCGCTGAACTGGGTGGAGCTGACGCAGGGCCCGCTGGCACTGACATCGATCCCGCCCTTGACGCTTGGGCTGCCCGGCCTCGGCTACTTCGATTTTTTCAGCAAGCAATCGAACTTCTATCTGGTGCTCGGGGTGGTGGCGCTGTCGTATGTGATCATCAACCGACTGGTAAATTCGCGCATTGGCCGCGCCATGGTGGCGCTCAAGGAGAATGAATGGCTGGCGGTTTCAGTTGGCATCGACGTCACGCGCTATTTGGTGCTCGCCGCTGTCGTTTCCGCCGCTATCGCCGGTGCTGCAGGCAGTCTTTACGCGCACTATTTGAAGATTATCGATCCTGATGTCTTTCTTTTTCTCTACACGGTGACGATGGTGATCATGGTTATCACCGGCGGCAAGGGCACGCTCGCGGGCCCGATCGTCGGCGGCCTGATCTTTGGGTTTATTCCGGTGGTGGCGCGCTCATTCGCGTCCCCGGAACTGCAATGGATCCTTTACGGCCTGTTCATGATCCTGATCGTCTTCCTTTTGCCGCAAGGCATCGTGCCGGCGATCGAGAAATGGTTTGGCGTGGGTGAGGAGCCCCGCGAGCCCGGCGCAACAAAGCCCAAGCTGCAGGATGTGCCATGATGGATGCCGTGCCGACGCAAATCCAGCCGGCGCTGACAATTGAACATATCACGGTCCACTTCGGCGGCCTGGTCGCGATCTCTGACATGAATTTTGTCGTGAACGAAGGTGAAGTCGTCAGCCTGATCGGCCCCAATGGTGCCGGCAAGACCACCGCCTTTAACGTCATCACCGGTTTCCTGCAGCCTAGCCATGGCCATGTCAGCTACCGTGGAGCGTCCTTGAACAATTTGAAACCGCACGAGGTGACCTCGCTCGGCCTTGCGCGAACCTTTCAGCGCACCAGCGTCTTTCAGAGCGTCAGCGTGTTCGAGAACGTGATGATTGGCCTGCATCGACGCGGCCGCTCGCGCCTGTGGGACACCCTGCTGGCGCTGCCGCGCGAGCACGAGTCCGAACGCGAGCTGAACGAGAGAGCGGGTGAAGTCCTAGCGTTGGTCGGGATTGAGCGCCGCTCGCGCGAGCTGGCGGGATCGCTTTCCTATGGCGATCAACGGCTACTCGGGGTAGCGCTGGCACTCGCCACCGACCCCTCGATGCTGCTGCTGGACGAGCCGGTATCGGGAATGAATGCTACGGAAACAGCTCGGTTTATGCGTCTACTCAATCGGCTGCGCGAACTTGGGGTGACGATCTTGCTGGTCGAGCATGACATGCCAATGGTGATGGGGGTTTCGGACCGGATCGTGGTGCTGAACTACGGCAAGATCATTGCCGAGGGACCGCCGGCGGCGATCCAGGGCAATCCGGAAGTGATCCGCGCTTATCTGGGCCAGGGAGCGAAGAAACGTGCTAGAGATTAGCGATCTCGTCTGCTGTTACGGCAAGGTGGAGGCCCTCAAAGGCATTTCGCTGTCGATCAAGCAGGGGCAGCTTGTGGCGTTGATCGGTGCCAATGGCGCGGGCAAGAGCACGACCTTGCGC
>VAZS01000391.1 GCA_005884855.1 Alphaproteobacteria bacterium
GCATAGTACGCTGGGGCGTAGCCGCCGTAGTAGCCATAGTCCGGGCCATATGCGTAGGCGCTGGAGGCCAAACCGCCGATCACCGCTCCTGCTATCAATCCGCCGGCAAGAGCAGGACCGAAACCGTGACCGAAATGCCTGGCTTGCGCGGGAGCGGGCGCCGCCACCGTGGTCAAGCCAACAGTGGCAGCGGCAGCCAATGCCATTGCTGCTTTTCTCATGCTGTTCTCCTTTACTTTTCAGAGGAATGGGAATGCGTATTAATGAGCACGCGTCGCAAAGGGTTGCCCCAAAACCGGCGCCCGGAAGCGCTTCCGGTGCGATTTAATCTTGATGAAAAACTGTTCAGCTAGATTGCGCGCTCCCTTTGCGCGGCTGGTCAGCCTCGCCACTAGCGGGTAGCGCCTCTGTCCTTAGGCGCCGGTTCTTCGATCCTGCTTGTCGCCCTGACCGCGTCCCAGCTTCAACTGGAACTTTCGCTTTCAGCCTACGTTGGCGCTGCCGATGTTTTAGTTGAGAGGAGGATGATAATGCTCAGGAAACAGTTCCTGTTATCGGGCGCGACGATTTGCCTGATGCTGACATCCGGCTTGGTTTATGCCCAGTCGCCGGGAGGGACCAGAAGAGACGAGCCGACGCGCGAACGGCTTGAAAAAAGCGAGCCGACCAAGGCCGGCGAGTCACGTTCCGAAGGCCGACCCCAAGAGCGGACGCGAGAACGTAGCGAGACCAACAGCGAGCAGAAAAATCCGTCAGCCCGGCAGACCGGCGAGGAACGGCGGCCCTCCCCTTCCGCACAGCGTAGCGGCTCAGCCAGGCAGGATGAGCAGGAGCGCGCCCGCGGCGAGGGTGCAAAACAGAAGGATCGTGTCGACGAGACCCGGCGTGGCGGGCGCGAAGAGAGCAGCAAGACCAACCGGGAAGAGGGCAGCAAGGCCTCTTCGACCTCTCAGCGAGAAAATTCCGCGAGAGAAAATCAACCTGAAAAGTCAACCAGGCAAAATCAGCCAGAGAAATCCTTCAGGGAGAAATCTGCCGAAACACCAAACCGAGGACCGGACAAATCGAGCGAGAAATCGACCGAGAAATCCAGGACTGGTGCGGCGCCCAATGAAGGCTCCCAACCCCGGCGCGGTGAATCGTCCAAGACTTCACCGACCCAATCGCAGGAATCCCAGACTCAAACCAGGCAGCAACCCACCACGCAAGGCCGGCAGCAACCCTCGACCGAGACCAACAAGCCTGCCGCAGAGAACGAAACCGACAGAAGCAGGCCTTCAAACGAAGGTCAGCGCGGCCAGGTGAACGGGTCGCAAACAACTACCTCGACAGCGCGCTCGGACAACCAGGTGCGGCTGCCCAGGGACAAGGAGGTCCGCATTTCGGAGACCATGAGAACTCGGGAACTGGCTCCGCCCGAGCGAAACTTGAACGTTTCGATCTCAGTCGGCACCGAGACCCCCAATCGGGTGCGGTTGCATCGGCTGCCTCCCGAAATCGTCTCGATCGAGCCAGAATATCGCGACTACGACTACTTCACCACGGAGGATGAGATCGTCATTGTCGAGCCGCGCAGCCATCGGATCGTCAGCACTGTGGCGAAAGATGTCTCGCGTGCTCGGGCGGAGGTCAGGGGCGGCGGACAGACGACGGCGGAAACGAGAGATGGGCAGACGACTGCCGGCAACGCGCCCTGCCAAATCTTGCGCCGCGACAGCTCGGGACAGCTCTCGGAAGTATCCTCAACGACGGTGGGCTCCAGCCGAGACGGGCAAAACTCGATCACGGTCACGGTGCAAACGCCGGACCAGGGATCCACGCGGCCCATTGCGCTCGACGCGCCAGCAGGTCAGATCATCGTCTCAACGCAGGGTCAAGGTGATTGCCAGGTCACAATCGAGCCCCAGACCGACAGGTAGAAGTGAAAGGCAAAGGAGCCTGCATGGGTCCTTTGCCCACGCTTAATCAACGGAAATTGCGCGGCAGCGAATTATGAATGTGAGTGGCCGCAATAGCGGCATGACCGGTTGCGACCAGAAGAACCCTGCGCCGGTATCGGGCAAGGTGAATCGGTGCCGTCAGGCCGCCCGGCCCCCGCCGATGATTAGAGCGTCGACATTTCCGGTTGGACTGAAGCCATGAATTCTTCCGCTGTCGCCAACAAGCAATTGCCGATAGCGCGCGACGTTCCCGCGCCGCTTTTGGCAAGCCGATCCGGTATGCGGGAACCCGGGGCGGCGGCCAGCATTGAGGCCCGTGGGTGTGTTGGATGAGGTGAAAAATGCCTGACGCTGGCTTGCTGGCGATCTTGCTCGTGACAGGCTCGATCGGAGCGGCTGCGTGGGCCCTCACCGAACCTCGCCCGGCGTTCTCGAACGATGCCGACGAGGCGTTAGGGGAAAAAGGTGATCCGGCAAAAGGGCAATTGATATTTGCGCTCGGCGACTGCGGCTCCTGTCACGCTTCCCCGGGTCAGTCCGATAGGCTTCGTCTCGGCGGCGGATTGGCACTGGCCTCGTCCTACGGCACTTTCCGCATACCTAACATATCCACCGACCCGGTTGACGGCATAGGTGCGTGGCGGACGATAGACTTGGCCAACGCCATATTGAGCGGGGTCTCTCCGGCAGGCACTCACTATTACCCGGTGTTTCCCTATTCCGACTTCGCCAAAATGCAAATTGGAGACGTCCGCGATCTCATCGCTTATTTGCGGACGCTGCCCGCTGTTTCGGGCAAGCCACCGCCTCATGATCTGGCGCTGCCGTTTCGCATCCGAAGACTGCTCGGATTTTGGAAGCTGTTGTTTTTTGATCGCAAGCCGATCGTTCCGGACCCGGACCGTGGAGGTGCCTGGAACCGCGGGCAATACCTGGTGGAGACAGTTGGGCATTGCGCGCAGTGTCATTCGCCCCGAAACCGCTTCGGAGCCATCAAGCCTGAACAACGCTTCGCGGGCGGCACCGACCCGGAGCAGGTCGGCTATATCCCGAACATCACGCCAAAACGGATCGGGAATTGGAGCGAAGGCGATATTGCGGAACTGCTGCGCACGGGCAATACACCCAACCATGGCCGCGTCGGATCATCGATGACCGAGGTCGTCACCAATACCGCGATGCTGCCGCAAAGTGACCGGGACGCGATCGCCGTCTACATCAAGTCCCTGCCCTCGCGCGCTACAGCACGGCCGTGACGACTTTCATTGCGCGTACAGGAAGCTGGCGACGTGGCGCGCGTCAGCTTCCGAGATTCCGGTCGCAGGCATCGCCGATCGCGGCGAAAAGGTTTGCGGCGACACGATCCACCGGACCAGGTTGTCAGGCGAATTTGGTACGACACCCCCAACATAAACGCGGTGTTTGATGTTGGTGAGCGGCCCGCCGACCTGCCCGTCCCCACCGGGAATGCCAGGAATGGTGTGGCATCCAGCACAACCGTAACGGCGGATGATATCCGGCGCGCGGGAGGGGTCACCGCCGGTCATTGCCCGAGCAACGGCTTGTGATTGTTGCTGCGAGCTCCAGGTCATTGCGACGGCTGTCGCCGATGCAGTGACTACGACCGCACCGAGGATCGGCCAACGATATCTAGAGAGCGCCGACGGCATCGCCGCGCCTTTCCGTTTCGCTGGCGTGCCTGATCCAGAGGGTGGTCAAGACCAGCGCCGCACCGGCATAGACCGTTCCGGCAGGTATCCACATGATGATCCCGGCGAGCTGCTGATCTTCCAGTGGCGTCAATCCCCATGCTGCGGCCGTGCCGGTCTGCGGCGCATAGAGTAAGCGCGGCGCTAGCGCCATCAATGCCCCCAGCACGCTGGTGTGCAACATGGTGATAAAGAGATGCCACGCTGCCAGCCCGGGATTACTCCGTCGAAGCACCGACCACCAGAATATCACTGCGGTGAGGAGGAAACTGAGATGCTGCAATCTGTGCATTGTGACATTGGTAACGGCGGAATCGAACAGTACGGGGGCATGCCAGGCCCATATCGCGATGCCATGGATCAGCGTCGCGTTGCGTCCGGCACTCAACCATTGCCAGACGAGGTTGATTATCGGCCGCCTCAGCAGGCGACCAACCGCCACACGGATGTGGCGCGGCAGCGACCGCAACAAGGTCCCGATCGGCCGCGCCAACACGAGAAGCGGCGCAGAAACCGCCATCAGAATTTCATGTTCGATCATGTGAAACGAAAACAACCGCTCGCCAAGCCAATGCAGCGGCGATACCAGCGCGCCAACGAGAGTGAGCCAGCCACCAACAAAAGCCAGCGCGTGCCAGCCTCTGGCGTGCCGGCCAGTCCTGGTCCGTAGCCAAAGGAGCAAGCCGCCAAAGGCGTAGAGGAGGCCAAACGTCAGCAAGGGAGTGATGACCCAAGGATCAAACGTCCAAACCGCCTGTTCGCCGTGCGGTTCAACATGCGCGAACGCGCCACTCGCCGAGACGAATACAACGACAAATGCGAGGGCTATCGTTCGCATCCGCTTAACACCAGCGATGCCAATCCTTGCATCGAAAGAGCAAAGGTGAAAATCAAAGCCGTCAATGCGCTGGTAGATCCGACAAAGGCCAACGTGGGGAGCGGTCCGGACATCTTTGCCCGAGCAGCAGATCGCCACGATATCAACGCGGCCAGGCATGACGCGGCGGCGCCGACAAACGAGGCGACCGCGGACCAGCTCGCCTGATGCTGGCAATCAAGATAGGGCAAGGTTTGCCCAAGCTGGGTATTGATGATCCAGGCTGACGGCGCAATCACCAGCCCGGCGCAAGCCAATACGTAAATCAGGTTCCTGTGCGTGCTCATAGCCGCGGGATCCAGTAGATGCAGCCATATATCGGAAGCCACGTCACGACGACAAAGTTCCAATACATCGCGTTGTCTTGCACATCTCCTAGGCGGCGCCGATTGCGGCCATGCCGGGTGTACATCAGCGCGGCGAGGACAAGAGTGTCGGCCAGATCGGTGATGATGTGCGTCGTGTGCAGGCCCAACAGGATCCAGACGATGGAGCCGTATGCATTGGTGTCCCAGTTCACCTTCAGCGCATAAAATTCGAACGCGCGGATGATAAGCGGTACTATTCCCAGGATCGACATCACGACCAGTCCGATCCGAACCTTGCGCAGGTCCTCTCGCTCCGCCCATTGCGAGACCAGATAATTCGGCAAAACGCTTGCGATCAGGGTCAGCGTCACGAGCGTACCCGGCAACAGATCGGGTGTGGGCGCGTCGGTCGGCCAAGTCGCCGCAATGCTCATCAAATACAGGTACACGGCAATTGCGAGTGCGAACCCGGTAGCTTCTATCAACATGAACCCAAGCGTGCCCCACCAGGTCGTGCTGGCACTGCCCGTGCCATGCAACGACAGCCTGGAAACATCGGCCACGATGCGTTCTTTCATGACTCGTCCTCAGGCGTTCCCTTTGGCCAGAACCAGCCTATCAATGCGACGACGATCGGGATCGAGCCCCAGACCACCGCCCATGGCGTGAAGATCGAGGAGATCAGCATCACTGTCGTTGCCAGCGCCGCCACGAATGGCCAGATCGAATTTCGTGGCGAGGCCTCGCGCGCTTCCGGCTCGGCAGAGGCGACCGTGCTGATGATCAGTTCGCGGCTGTTGATGCGGAGCCCGCCTGCGACCGCGAGAACATCGGGCTGCTCCCAGAGCGGATTTGCTGCTTTCACAACCGGTATGTAGCTGAAATTAAAACTCGGCGGCGGCGACGAAGTCGCCCATTCCAGCGTCGGCGCATCCCATGGATTGTCACCGGCGGGTAATCCGCGGCGAGCCGAGCGAATTGCGTCGAAGAAAAACAGCAGGAAACCAGCCACAAGGATTAACGAGCTGACGCTGACGAACAAGTTGAGGTCGTGCCAGGGCATGTCAGGTTGGTAAGTGTATATCCGGCGAGGCATCCCCTGCAGCCCGAGAATGTGCATCGGGAAAAATGTCATGTTGAATCCGATGAAGATCAGCCAGAACGCCGAGCGGCCCAGGCTCTCGCTCATCATTCGGCCGGTTATTTTCGGAAACCAGTAATAGATTGCGCCGAGCAACGGGAATACGGCGCCGCCAATCAGCACATAATGGAAGTGAGCGACCACGAAATACGTGTCATGCACTTGTGTATCGAACGGCACGGATGCCACCATGACGCCGGTCAGCCCTCCGATCACGAACGTCACGATGAAGCCGATGACAAACAGAAGCGGCGTCTTGAAGATTGGCTTCCCGTCCCAAAGCGTCGCGAGCCAGCAAAAGATCTGAACACCGGCCGGAATAGCGATAGCCATGCTCGAGGCTGTGAAGAAGCTCTCGCCGAGCCGCGGTAGCCCGGTGACGAACATATGGTGGACCCACAGCCCAAACGCCAGAATGCCCGTCGCGATCAGCGCCATCACCATCGCGAGATCGCCGAACACCGGACGTCGCGCGAATGTTGCGGTCATGGTGGATACCATGCCGACTGCGGGCAGAAAAATGATGTAGACCTCCGGATGGCCGAAGAACCAGAACAGATGCTGCCAAAGCAGCACGTCGCCGCCTTCTGCGGGATTGAACAAGTGAGTTCCGACCAGGCGGTCCAGGATCAGCGTACTGCTGGCGATCATGATCGCCGGCATCGCCATGATGACAACGAACGATGTCACCAGCATCGACCAGACGAACAGCGGAATTTTATCCAGCGACATGCCGGGCGCACGTTGCTTAAGTATCGTGACGACGATCTCCACCGAGACCGCCAACGCCGAGAGCTCGGTGAAGGTGATCATCTGCGCCCATATGTCGGCGCGCTTTCCGAAGCCGTATTGCGGACCGGACAGCGGCACATAGGCGAACCAGCCGACATCGGGGCCCATATCCAGTACGAAAGAGATCCATAGCAGCGCCCCACCCGCCAGAAAGATCCAGTACGAAAACGCGTTCAAGCGCGGAAACGCGATGTTGCGCGTGCCCACCATCAGCGGAACCAGATAGACGCCGACCGCTTCCATCACAGGCACGGCGAACAGAAACATCATGTTGCTGCCATGCATCGTGAAAATCTGGTTGTAACGGTCCGGTCCCAGCACGCGGGCCTCCGGCTGCGCCAACTGCAGGCGCATCAGCATGGCGAGAACTCCGCCAAGCGCGAGAAATACGAATGCGGTGATGACATAGCGCCGCCCGATGATCTTGTGGTCCACGGTTGCGAGCGCGCCCCAAAGGCCCTCGGGTGTGTTCCAGATCCTTGCGAGCGCGGCCTCAAGCGCCGGCCGGTCCAAATCCGTGTCACGGATGTCGCGCTTTGTTTCGCCGTCCCTCATTTCAGGCTCGCCAAATAAGCCGAAACAGAGCGAAGCTCCTCCGCAGCAAGCGGCACCATCGGCATGTTGTTGCCGGGCTTCAGGGTTTGCGGATCAGCGATCCATGCAGCGAGGGAGCCGCGCGTGGTCTCCAAAAGGCCGGCAGCGATATATTTCCGTCCCCCGACATGCGTCAGATCGGGACCGATTTTGCCGTTCGCCGCCGTTCCACGGATTGCGTGGCAAGCCGCGCATGGCCTCGACAGGAAGACTCGCTGTCCTGCGATCACCTCCGCATCGGAAGACGCCACGGCGTTGTCCCGTTGCAAAGCCGTCCACGCCTCGAACGCGCGCTGCTCTTCGGCGACAACGAAAAAAGCCATGTGGGCGTGCTGCAAGCCGCAAAACTCGGCGCATTGACCGCGATACACGCCTGCCCGCTCGGCGCGAATGGTGATCTCGTTTGGACGGCCGGGAATCAGATCCTGTTTGCCCGCAAGGCTTGGCACCCAAAATGAGTGGATGACGTCGAGGCCTTCGAGCTGAACGCGGACATTTCGTCCGACCGGAATATGAATCTCGTTTGCGGTCTCGAAACGCAGCTCCGGCTTCGAACCGAAATACTCGACCCCCCACCACCATTGCAGCCCTCGCACCTTGATCGTGAGGTCGTCAGCACCCGCCGCAGTCAGCTGCCGGGTCGTAAAGAAACTGGAGACGGTGAAAGCGCTGATGACAATCACAGTGGCTGCGACGGCGCCTCCCACAGCGAGGGTCATCCGTCGCTGCCTGCGTGGATCGAGAGCGATGGCTGACTCGCGCGCTTCGCGCCGCCGCCACAGCGCAACTATGAGAGTCGCGATCACCAGCGCCCAGACCACAGAGCAGGTCGCCATAATCACGACGATCAGATGTTTGAGACTGATCGCCGAAGCACCATGCACGTCGATCGCCGATTGCCATCCCGTGCAACCCGCAAGCGCGAGTGCCGGTATCAAAGCGCGCAACCGTGCCGTGGCGCGCAGCTTCATGGTGTCGGGCCTTGGTCGGTATGCACCGGCGTTGGTCCCTCGTCGAAAAGCTTGGCCGCGGGGGCCCGGTTTTCGGCAGGCCTCGTTTGCTTTTCGTCGTTGCGGCTGGGCGCGGCCGTTTTAGCCGAATAGGCTCCGATGGTCTGCACGTAGCCAGCGAGCTGCCAGATCTGCTCGGTCGTTGCTCCCCCCTGCCCGTCGGCGTGACATGCCTTGCAGCCGAACCATGAATAAAGCCGCTTTCCCTGGCTCAGGTTGTAAGCGTTTTCCTCGTACGGCCTGTCGAGCGCGAAGTATATTTGAGGTGGCGTGCCGCTGATCCGGTTCGGCATCAGCGCAATCTGTTCGAGCGCCGCCACTACAGGCGGATCAAGCCGGAGTTGCCGCTCCTCTCTCTGGCATCCTGCCGCGGCTAGCGCGACAATGAGAAAGCCAGGAAAAGTTCGCATGTGGCAGCTGTGAACGAGAGGAACCGGTCGTGAATAAGCACCGATCCACGCCAAGGTTCCCTCAGTGCACGGTCGCTGAAACCGTCCGTCCTGCGCATCCCACAACCATAGAACTTATTTCGGTCCAATGAATTATCAAAACCTGGGGAAGAGAGCCTCTTGGTTCGGCAGAAAGAATGGCCGACGATCGATGCTGACCCGGATAATTCTGATGCTCCTGCTGTCGAGTTGCGCGGCCGCGGCCAAATCTGCGGAAGACGCGGCCAGCGATCCTGCCACGCAACTCTCGGTCAATCTCGTCGGCGTCGGAAACAAAACGTGCAGCGACTGGCTTTCCAGCCCTAGCCGCAAGTTGGAAGGGGCGGTTTGGATTTACGGCTTCTGGAGCGGGCTCAACTATGTTGCGGCGGCGAGTGAGCAAAAACAGCACCGGGCGAGCAGCGCCGACATTATCGAGGCCGTCGAGAAGGTGTGCAGGCGAGGACCTTCGCAGATTCTCGCCTCCGCGGCTTGGTCCGCTTATCTCGGGCGTGAGCCTGCTCCCCACTAATCCCTGTACCGGAACGAAATCTTCGGACCCCTGTTGGAACATGCATCGGCGGGCCGCCCTTAACTCGAAGCCGCGCGAGTGGTGATCGGACCGAGGCGGGCCGCGACCAACAGGGAAAATCGTCATGGGCAGTTTGAAAGGAACGGCCGAAATAGCGATCGGAAAAGCCAAGGAACTCGTGGCCGAAATCCTCGGTAACGGCAAGCTGCGCGAAGAATCCAAGCTCGACCAGCGCAAAGGCGAGGAGGAGAAAGAACAATCCGGTGGGCTCAAACCGCTCGGAAACCTGGATCGGCTTACATGAACATTGCCGCTGTGCGACAGCGCTAGTTTGCTCGCGGCGCTTCCCGGAGAAAACACATGCTGGACTATCCCCGACCGCCGTTTGCAGAACAGAAACAGCCTGTCCCGGGCATTACGGACGCCATGACGCCCGTCCCGGACCACGGCGAAAAATCTTACAAGGGCAACAATCGCCTGAACGGAAAGAAAGCCGTGATCACCGGCGCCGATAGCGGCATCGGCCGAGCCGTCGCCGTCGCGTTCGCGAGAGAAGGCGCCGACGTCCTGATCTCATATCTCAATGAAGACCGTGACGCCCGTGAGACCGAACGCCTTGTCAAGGACGCCGGTCGAAAGGCGATCCTTGTTCCAGGTGATCTCAAGGAAGCAAATCACTGCCGCGCGATCATTGCGAAGGCGGTATCTGAACTGGGCGGCGTTGACATCCTCGTCAACAACGCGGCGCACCAGGCCACATTCAAGTCTATCGAAGACATCAGCGACGAAGAATGGGAATTAACGTTCAAGGTGAACATCCACGCGATGTTCTATCTGACAAAGGCCGCGGTACCGCACATGAAGCCGGGAAGCTGCATCATCAATACGGCTTCGATCAATTCCGATACCCCAAATCCAACACTGCTTGCCTACGCAACGACCAAGGGCGCCATTCACAATTTCACCGCCGGGCTGGCGCAGCTGTTGGCCGACAAGGGCATTCGGGCAAATGCGGTGGCGCCCGGACCGATCTGGACGCCGCTGATCCCTTCGACAATGCCGGCGGAAGCGGTTGAGAGCTTTGGCAAACAGGTTCCCATGAAGCGGCCCGGCCAGCCGGCGGAGCTGGCGACCGCTTATGTGATGCTGGCCGATCCGCTGTCCAGTTACGTGTCCGGTGCGACGATCGCGGTCACCGGTGGGAAACCATTCCTTTGAGACAAAGCGAATGCAAGGCGCTTGGCATGTTTGCTTAGGCGATAGATGGCAGGAACAGTCCTGCCGGTCCGGAGTAGTGCGGTAAAGCAGGAGCCTGCGATGGCCTTGAACGCTCACAAGGATCCCATGACGGATCAACAGCGGCAGGAGATAAAGCAACTGTGCCGCGAGGCGGACATTCCCGATAAATCCGGCGAGCTTCTCACGCGTTCGGGCGCACAGAAGATTATCGACGAACTCCGCCGCAAGGCTTCCGAACATCGGCACCAGTCGTAAAGCCCGCTTGTCTTAAGGACGGTTGGCGTTTACGTGGTCGCCAAACATACTCTGGGACGCCAGCAGCACAGCGGGAATGCCAGCCGCGCCATGCATTAGCGCGATTTCGCCCTGTTGTTCGTGACGAATGGCGTGGGCCATGATCCGCAGCCGAAAGTCACTGCCATTCCGCAACTCGGCGTCGGCCATCGCCACTGCTCCCGCGTGATGAAAAGTCATCATTTTGACGAAGAGTGCATCGAAGGCCGCGGCCGTGGCGTTGCGAAGCTCCTCAACCTGCGCCGAAGTGAGAAGTCCGGGCATCGCGGCCCGCTCCTCGGAGGAACATACCCGCATCGGCAATCCGAACCAGCTTGCCCACCATTTCTCGATTATCTTGTTCTCTCCGCGTTGGCTCGAAGTCATGAGATTGGCGAGCCTGCGCAGATGCGGGTTGCTGGCTTTCTCCGCAGCGATCGTAGCCAGTTCGATTCCCTGATCATGATGCGTGGACATGTGCCGCATGAAAGTCTGGTCGAGCGTGGCATCGCGCCCTAACCAGGGCAACTCTCGGCCTGCCGAGGCGGCAAGTGCTGCGAGCGCCAATACCATAATCCCTATGATTGCCGCCGCGGTCCATGCCCGCAGGAAAGCCTTGCCGGTTTGGTTCCCAAGGGACGCGTCATCCATCCAGCGATACATCGGATAAATTGAAGCCGATGAGAGGTGCACGAGAACGCCGACCCAGTAGGGCTGCTGTAACGTAAAGATCGGCTGC
>VAZS01000301.1 GCA_005884855.1 Alphaproteobacteria bacterium
GGTTGGGCCATCTCGTGTTTTCCCGACCCAATCAGAGCATATGCTCACGATGTGGGCAACAACCATCAATGTGTCCTGCGGGCCAGAAGGGCGGCGCAGCACTGCCAAGATGGGCGGCGCAGCGCTGCCAAAACGGAATGGGCCGCGATTCTTTGGGCTGCGCTCGACATGAAATAAGGCGGGCGCCGATGCCAAGTGAAACCAAGCATCTCCGCTGCGCGATCTATACCCGCAAATCCACTGAGCATGGCCTGGAGCAGGAGTTCAATTCACTGGATGCCCGACTCGAGGCCTGCGAAGCCTACACTTCCTGAAACGTGCTCATTCTGCCGGCATCGCAAAAGTTTCAACGAGGACCGTTGGTCGCTGCTTCGTCGCGCGGCGTTCATCATCGCAGAGCCCGCGGAATTCCAACGCGAAATAAATTCGTAGATCGGACACACCGCGGCTGCTGCATAAGCGGTTCAATACGTACCATCATCGCATTGCAGCAACGGCAAATTGCCCGCGGTACGCAACAATTCGATCCCTGGATAGTTCGGTAATCGAAAGCTGGCTCAACACGCTGGCTCGGGGCTGGAGTTCGCCCATGTGGATCCTGTTGCTAGTGCCTTTCGTCGGCTTGTTGTGGGTGCCGTTCTACAATTCCTTGGAGCCGGCGCTGTTCGGGTTTCCGTTCTTCTACTGGTACCAGCTGGCATGGGTGCCGCTCAGTTCCCTGCTGATCTGGCTGGTCTATCGCAGCCGCGCGCCCGACGAAGCTCCATGATTCTGGGCAAAATCCAGGGAAGGTTGCGTCATGGCTGATCGGATCGACTGGATTGCTCTCGCGATCTTTCTTTTCTTCTTTGCCCTTGTCACCGTGATGGGCTTCTTCGCCGCGCGCTGGAAATCCGGCCCGGTCGGCGCGCATCTTGATCAATGGGGCCTGGGCGGACGGCAATTCGGCACCTGGATCACCTGGTTTCTGCTCGGAGGCGATTTCTACACTGCCTACACCGTGATTGCGGTGCCGGCGCTGGTCTATGCGGTCGGCGCCTACGGCTTTTTCGCGCTGCCCTACACGATCATCGTCTATCCCTTTGTGTTCGCGGTGATGCCCTTGTTGTGGACGACGGCGCATGCCCATGGCTATGTCACCGCGGCCGACGTGGTACACGGGACGTACAATTCGCGCGGCCTCGAATTTGCGATTGCGATCACCGGCATTGTGGCGACCATGCCCTATATCGCCCTACAACTGATCGGGATGGGCGTGGTGATCAAGGCGATGGGCCTGACCGGCGAATTGCCGATCGTCGCGGCCTTCATCATACTTGCGTTGTACACCTACAGCTCCGGTCTTCGCGCGCCGGCGCTGATCGCCTTCGTCAAGGACATCATGATCTACATCGTGGTGCTGGTCGCGGTGGTCGTGGTGCCTGCGAAGCTTGGCGGCTATGGCGCGGTGTTCGCCGCCGCCAACGAGGCGTTCACCGTAAAGGGTGGGGACACCGGTCTGATCTTGAAGCCGTCGCAAATGCTGGCCTACGCCACGCTTGCGTTGGGTTCGGCGCTGGCCGCTTTCATGTACCCGCACACCTTGACCGGAATTTTCGCATCGAAGTCGGCTGATACAATCCGCAAAAACGCGGTCCTGCTGCCGGCCTACACGTTGCTATTGGGCCTGATCGCGCTGCTCGGCTACATGGCCTATGCTGCCCACATCAAGGTGTCATCGCCCAACGACGTCGTGCCCGTCTTGTTCAAGGTGCTATTCCCCTCATGGTTTGCCGGTTTTGCGTTTTCGGCGATCGCGATTGGCGCGCTGGTGCCGGCTGCGGTGATGAGCATCGGAGCGGCCAATCTGTTCACCCGTAATGTCTGGAAATCCTACATCGATCCCGGCATCAGCCACGCCGGCGAGGCCGCTGTGGCCAAGATTGCGTCGCTGATCGTCAAGCTCGGCGCGCTTGCCTTCACGCTGCTCTTGCCGACTCAATACGCGCTCGATCTGCAATTGCTCGGGGGTCTTTGGATTCTGCAGATCTTTCCCGCCCTGGTGTTCGGATTGTTCACGCGCTGGTTCCGCGCGGAAGGCCTGCTGCTCGGGTGGGCCGCGGGAATCCTGTGGGGATCGTGGACGGCGTGGAGCAACGGTTTGAAGCCTCTCGCCAGCATCAGTCTCGGCGAAGGCCATTATACGTTCTATGTCGGACTTGGCGCTCTGGTCCTCAATGTCGCCGTCGCAGCAATAGGGACCGTCGTGCTCTCGCGGGTCTCGCCCGACCGGCGGCACAGCCTTACTGCTCCGTCCTGACGCCCGATACTGGGTGTCCGGGTCGAGCATTGCCGGTGTGATTTGGCCGCACAAAATACCGACCGTCACCGCGCCAGCGTTACCTCCGCATCAGTAGTCGGATCGAGTTTCGAGTAGATGCCGAAGAACATGCCGACGTCGGCGCTGCCGGTGCGAACCGGGTACGAGGACTGCTTGAGTTTGACGTCGTTGGCGAGCAGCGCCCGCAGACCATCCCAGTCGCGCTGGTTGAACAGCGTAGTATAGCGCGCCACCATTGATGAGGCTGGCCGTGCAGCCGGAAACAGGCGAGCCTGCGCATTGATCTCGCGAAGTCGCGCGCGGCCCCGCGCCAGATGGCCCTTCACGGCGTCGACCGTGAGGTCGAGGAGCGCAGCTATCTCGGACAGCTGCTCGTCGAGCACATCCTTCAAGATGACGACGCTGCGCTGCATGGCGGGAAGTTCGGCAAAGCGCGACACGGCGGTCTTGACCGCTTCCTGCCGCATCAGCGTCTCTACGGGGTCGGGGTGCGCCTGATCGGCGACATCGACGGCGGCCTCGATCGGTTCGGTCCGCCGCACGGCGCGGCCGCGCAACAGATCGAGAGCGCGGTTGTGGGCGATCCGGAACAGCCAGGGGCGAAGCGGCGGGGTTTCCACCACGCCTTGTTGCTCCATTTCCTTGAGCGCCACGACGGCCCGAACGAGCGTGTCCTGCACGACATCCTCGCCGTCGATCACCGATCCCATCAGCCGCGCGCAATAGCGATGCAATTCTGGCTTCGGGTCTTCCAGCACGGATACCACTTTCTCGCCGAATTCGCGGGGCGGCATCGGCGCGCCGAAGCCGGCCAAAAACGCTTCGGCCGTGATACCCATACTGCGCGCATAAGCGTTGGCTCCGGCGTCGCCGACGCCGGTGCCGCCGATGATTTGCTGCGGCACGATCGCCTGGAAGCGGATTCCAAGATGCTTCTGCTGCGCGATGCCGTTGGCGTACTTCGCCATGAACCAGAGCATACGCTTGGCGCCGCCGTAGCCGCCTGACATTGGCGATCCGTTGATGGCAGCCCCGCTCGATCCCACCAGCACCCGGCTGCCGGGCTTGAGCGGCAGGTTCAGCGCCGCCTGCAGCCAATAGAGCCCGGCCTTGACGTCGGTTTCCCAGGCAACGGTGAAATCCGCCCAGCTCACCTGGTCGAACCGGCCCATCGGAGGCTTGGCGCCGGCGTTCAGCACCAGGATATCCGGGCGGGTCTGGCCGAGGATGCGTTTGGCGGCGGTCTCCTCCGTCACGTCGGCGGCAATCGTCACCACGCCGAGCCGGGCGCGGACGGAATCGAGCGCTTCGACTTCGCGGGCGACGACCGTCACTATTGCGCTGCGCGCGACGAGCGCCTCGACCAGCCCGAGGCCAAGCCCGCGGCTTCCGCCGGTGACGACGATCTTTTTGTCGTTGAGGCTCATCGTTCTGCTCCTGTTTCAGGTGTCCATGTGTAAGCAGGACGATCGAGGCTCGGAAAGGGAGTCAGGATCTGGACCGATGTGCACCCTCTCCTCGGCTGGACATCAGCTTCAGCCAAGGCGCAGTGTGGAACGCACTCATCAGCAGGTACATCGGGACCATTCCCGCTCAGCGGTGACGTACCCGCGATCGAACACAACGCATCCGCCGATCCGCCACCGAGTACCCAAGTCAGCAGCGCCATCGTCGCAAACGTCGGCGCGGCCGCAAGGTATAGAAAAACGGCGGCGCCTGTCGCTGCCGAGTTGCCGTTTTCACTGCGGATCGCGCCGGGGCCGCGAACGACGGTACGAGTCTCGCTCATGTTTGCTCTCCTCCTGCAACAGGGCCCAGTTGCGGCGCCGGCGAGCCCGGCCCCGCTGGCGCGGCAGCACTCTTTTAGGCGAGCGCTGCCGCTTTAGGCGAGCGCTGCCGCGCCTTATCGGACTAGCTGTCGCGTTTCCGGAAGGCGGCCTCGCCGGCGTCCGACACTTCGACCCATTTCGGGTCGGGCGCGGCGTCGGGGATGTAACTCTCGTTCCAGTTCCACCACTTGTACGGCCGGGTCTGGGGATAGCCCTCCGGCGAGTCCTCCCACTCTTCCTGGCGCCCGAGCGCGGTCATGTCGAGGTAGCTCCAGAGGGTGCCCATCGCCTCGTCGCCGCGGCCATTGATGAAGTAGGTGCGGAACACGCGCTCGCCTTCGCGGATGAACGCGTTGTGGCCGTGCCATTCATCGACCCCGAAGTCGGCGTCGAAGCTGTCGGTGATAGTGTACCAGGGGATTTCCCAGCCCATTCGCGCCTTCAGGCGCGCGATGTCGGCCTGCGGTGCACGCGAGGCATACACCAGCGTCGTGTCGCGCGCGTTCAGGTGGACGAGGTTGCTGACCTGGTCGGCCCCGAGCGAACAGCCAATGCAGGCGTGCTCCGGCCAGCCGTGCACCCCAGGCTCGAAAAAGGCGCGGTAGACGATCAGCTGACGGCGACCGTCGAACAAGTCAACCAGGCTCGCCTTCCCCGCAGGCCCGTCGAACGCGTACGCCTTCTCCACGGGTTGCCATGGCATCCTCCGGCGCTCGGCGGCCAGCGCGTCGCGCGCGCGGGTCAATTCCTTCTCCTTCACGAGCAACTGCTCGCGCGCGGCCGCCCACTCCTGCGGCGACACGATCGGCGGGGTTTTCATGGCGATCCGCTTCCTCCCATTCTCAGACGATGTCTGCATGGTTGACCTCCTTTTTGCAGAATACTGTGTGTGGCGATAAATTCCGGTCGAGCACCCATCCTTAATTTGCGCGGTGCGGCTGCTCGTCGGCCGTGTAAATCGAGGACGTCTGGGCCTGCGAAGAGGAGTTACGCCGCCGTTCACTTTTGCGGCATCGCATAGAAATTCTCGGTTGAATGGTTGGAGCCGGGCGCGCGATCGGTTACGCGCGGCCCTCGCTCCCGACTGCGGTCAGGCCGGAAGCCGCTGGTCGTACTCCTTCTGTAGACGGCTCGATCCGTCCCAGAATGGCGTTGGCTCGTTGCTTGTTGCGCGGGCGACAAGAATGTCGAGGTGCATATGCCAGCCAGCGCTGACCCTGAGCAAGATCGAGCGATCGGGCAGCCGGCGACGGATCACGGTGAGCAGCACGTCCTCTCCCGTTGGATCCAAACGCCGGCCAGAAACTCGGCATCAAGGAAGTCGACGAAGGCATTTGGCTCGTCAGCTTCATGCATTATGATCTTGGATACTTCGACCTGGAGCAGAAAACCCTGCAATCCCTCGACAACCCGTTCGGCACGAGGTTGTGACCCATGTCTTAGGTACGTTCCGTTACCCATGTCTCCGGGCCGGACATTGTTAGTACTGGCGGAGTTAGTACTGGCGGAGAGGGAGGGATTCGAACCCCCGATAGGCTTGCACCTATGCCGCATTTCGAGTGCGGTGCATTCGACCACTCTGCCACCTCTCCAGGCGCCATTATGAGCTGTATCGTCCGGCCCACGGTCGCGGCGAGTTCTAGGCGAGGACGGCTGGGCAGACAAGGCGGTGAAGGCGCGAATTTTACCCGGCCAAACAAAGCACGGCAGGCGAAGGGTGGGACCGCCAGTGGGGTCTATAAAAGCCGGCGGTCCCGTGTCGCGTCATTGAAATTGCGGCCGGAAAGTGCGGCTTCGCCGGCCAGCCGAGCGACTTTCCAACGGTAGCGATCTCGTCTAGATCGGCAACGCGATCTCTGTCTTAACCTAACCAGTCAAGGTTACCGGCGCGCCTACTCTTTACTCTTCTTCTCTTTCTTATCCTCCTTGTCATTGTCTTTCGAGTTATTCTTTCTGCGGTTGGTGAAGCGCGCGTTGCCAAGTCCGGTGCCGATCGTCAGCACGCCCCAGCGCTCCACGTCCTGCATAAAAGGAACCTCCGAGAGGCCTTGCACCACGCCG
>VAZS01000392.1:0-3073 GCA_005884855.1 Alphaproteobacteria bacterium
CTCCCCGACTACAATGTCAGCCTCGCGGAGGTCATCATTCCCGCCGCTGACCTTTCAGAACAGATCTCAACGGCGGGCATGGAGGCCTCCGGCACTGGCAACATGAAGCTGGCGCTGAATGGCGCGCTGACCATCGGCACGCTCGACGGAGCCAACATCGAAATTCTCGATCACGTCGGGCCGGAGAATATCGCGATCTTCGGGATGAAGGCCGCGGAGGTCGTAGCGCGGCGCAAGCAGGGGCTGGATGCCACCGACGCGATCAGGGGGTCGCCGCGGCTGTTGCGGTCCGTCGAGGCGATCGCGGCTGGCGAATTTTCCCCGGGCGAACCCGATCGCTTCCAGTCGATCGCGCACGCGCTGCGCCATCTCGACCATTACATGGTCAGCGCGGATTTCGATTCCTATTACGACTGCCAACGCGGCATCGACGCGCGCTGGCAAGTGATCCCGGCGTGGACGCGGGCCTCTGTCCTCAACGTGGCGCGGATGCCGTGGTTTTCCTCCGACCGTACCATCCGCGAATACGCCCGGGACATCTGGAATGTGCCGGTGGGCGCGACCTCGTCGGAGGCGCTGCAACAACGGGCGTACAGCGCGGCGGGACCCGCTAGCGTCTGATCGGGTGTCCAGCCGTGCAGCGAGGTGAGATCGCCTTGCTCACTGCTTGCACGCTCACAAGCCACGACTTCATAGTTCGCGCGATGCCGCAGCGCTTCGCCAATCGGGAGGCGTGCGCAAAGCCAGAGCTCCCACGTAGTTTTACGGTCGTTGAATTAAGGCGCCCATCACTAAGCTGTGGCTAGTTCTTCAGGTGGCGAGGACCGCTTCAAGGACCAAAATGCGTTCGTCTGGTTTAATTCGTCTGGCGCTGCTCGCGCCTGCTGTAACGGCCATCGCGCTCGGCTGCGTGATCGGCTTCGAAAGCGCCAGTTACGGCGCAGCGATTGTCGGGGAAACGCGTCAGACAGAAGTAGAGGCGAAAGCCGCCGCAGCCCTACAAGCGATGAAGGCGGAGTATCGGCGACCGGCCTCGATCCCATTTCCCAAGGACAATCCCTACACGCCTCAGAAGGTGTCGCTCGGCAAAAAATTGTATTTCGATACACGTCTCTCGCTTACCTCCGCTCAGTCTTGCGCCAGTTGTCACAATCCCGGCCTGGGTTGGGGCGACGGCCTGACCGTCGGCGTCGGTCACGGAATGGCGAAACTCGGTCGGCACTCGCCGACGATCGTCAATCTTGCCTGGGGCGCAGCATTCATGTGGGACGGTCGAAGCCCCAGCCTCGAAGAACAGGCGCTCGAAGCAATTCAGCTTCCCGCAGTGATGAACATCAAAATGGAGCCGCTGTTAGAGCGGCTTTCGTCAGTCCTTGAATACAAGCCGCTCTTCGCGGCGGCTTTTCCTGATGAGGGAATGACCGGCGCTACTATCGGTAAGGCTATCGCGACCTACGAACGCACCGTGGTGTCCGAACGCGCTCCATTCGACGCCTGGATCGAGGGGGACGAGAAAGCGATTTCCGAAGAAGCCAAGCGCGGCTTCGCGCTCTTCAATACCAAGGGCCAGTGCTCTTCTTGCCACGAAGGCTGGAATTTCACCAATGACGGCTTCCACGACATCGGCCTGGCGCACGAGCATCCAGGTCGCGGAAAGTTTCTACCCGACATCCCCAAGATGAAGCACGCCTACAAGACACCGGGCCTGCGCGAACTCACCAAGCGGTCTCCCTACATGCATAATGGATCGATCGCCACTCTCGAGCAGGTGATCGAGCACTACGACGGAGGAGGCATCGACAGGCCGAGCCGCTCGGATCTGATGAAACCACTGGGTCTTACACCGCTAGCCTCTCTTACGATTGTCATTGTTGCGGGCCTGTCGGCCGGCGCATTGGCTGCCAATCTGAGCATAACCCAGAAGGGCCGCCTCTTCTCATCGGAGAGCGTTACCATCAAGAAAGGTGACTCCATCACCTTCGTGAACGACGACACCGTGCCTCACAACATCGTTTCGACCAGCAAGGGAAACGAGTTCAACTTGGGATCGCAGCCGCCAGGCGCGTCGACGGACGTGACTTTCAAGGAGCCCGGCGACGCCCAAATCATCTGCGCCATCCATCCGCGAATGAAAATGACGGTGACAATTACAGACTAGCTCGTCCAGCAGATCGCCGGCATTGATGGCGCTCAATCATGCCCGTTCGGCGCATGCCGCATTGAATGACGCCCGCCTCCTGATGCAGCGAGGCCTCAGCGGAAGCGAGCCGGAGCAAACTGTCGGGAAACTCGAAAAACTGCTCGCCGATGTTGAGGACGATCTGGGAGTGGTGCGGGTGCGCGCCGATAACAAGGACGTCGCCACAGCCTTGGAGCGCGCTGAAACAAGCTTTCGCGACTGGTCGAAAGCCGGGCTGATGATCATCAAGCCAGGCACAACGGTATTAGGGCTAATCATCGCGGTCGCGTTTGCCTACTCCACCAGCAAGCCCATTTTCGCCGCGATGCATATTGCGGGGCGGGTTGCGGCAGGCACCTTCACCGACCAGATCGAAGTTCGCCGGCGCGATGAGCTGGGTCATCTTCTGAAATCTCTCGCCTTGATGCAGGCCAGTTTGAAAGCTCGCGCGGACGAGGATCTCGCCCTGATGCGCTCAAAAGACGCAGCCAATGCCGAGCAAGTGAGCCGGCGCACGCATATGGAAGCGGAAATCGAAGCTTTCCGTTCGACCGTCACTTCCATCCTCGCCAACGCTGATGCGGTAACGGGCGAATTGACCGAGACGGCGCAGACTTTGTCCTCGATTTCGCAAGCGGCCGGCCAGCAATCGATCGAGGCGTCATCGAGCGCCGACGAGACCTCGGCAAACGTCCAGACTGTCTCCACCGCGGCGGGCCAGCTTGGAGAATCGGTGCAAGCCATTGAAGGGCAGCTCTATGAGGCTACCGGCATCGTACGGCGAGCATCGAGCATGGCAGAGGACGCAAACCAGACGATGGGGCTGCTCACGAGCGCGGCCCAGCACATCGACGACGTCGTGGGATTCATCCGAGACATTGCCGGGCAAACCAA
>VAZS01000392.1:3123-13999 GCA_005884855.1 Alphaproteobacteria bacterium
ACAATAGCCAGCGCGGTGAACCTGCAGAACGCCGCGGCAGCGGAAATAACCGAGAGTGTCCGACAGGCGGCCGCCGGAACGGCGAACGTCGCGCGCGGCATTGCCGGAACCGCCGCCGCAAACGAGAATGCCACCCGCTCGGCGGACTTGATCCTGCGCTCCGCAAACGACCTTTCTCGCCAGGCCGCGGAGCTGCGCTCCTCGGTCGACCGATTCCTCTCAAACGTGGCGGCATAAAAAAGGCGGTCTCGCGACCGCCCTTTTTGTCCCACCAGTTCAATAATTCGACTTCACTCCGCAGCGAGTTTGACTTCCGGTGCGGCGGCGCGGACATCGGCGTCGACCTGAGCTTCGAATTTGGCAAAATTCTTCTGGAACATCGCTACCAGCGTGCGCGCGGTCTTGTCGAACTCGCTCTTGTCCTTCCAGGTGTTGACCGGGTTGAGAATTTCGCTGGGTACGCCTGGCAGCGCGGTCGGCACCGCAAACCCGAAATGCTTGTCGGTGCGAAATTCGACCGTTCGCAGGGAGCCGTCGAGCGCCGCAGTCAGCAACGCGCGGGTCACCTTGATCGGCATTCGGCTGCCGGTGCCGTATTTGCCGCCGGTCCAGCCGGTATTGACCAGCCAACAGTCGACATTATGCCGCGCGATCAGCTCCCGGAGCATGTTGCCGTACACCGAGGGGTCGAGCGGCAGAAAGGGCGAACCAAAACAAGTAGAGAATTCGGGCTGCGGCTCGGAGCCGAGGCCCCGCTCGGTGCCCGCCACCTTTGCGGTGTAGCCGGACAGAAAATGATACATCGCCTGGGCCGGCGACAGCTTCGCAATCGGCGGCAGCACGCCGAACGCGTCAGCCGCGAGCATCACCACATTCTTCGGGTGGCCGGCGCGGCCGGTGCGCGATGCATTGGGAATGAAGTCGAGCGGATAGGCCGAACGCGTGTTTTCGGTTTTCGAGCCGTCGTCGAAATCCGGGACGCGAGTGTCCTCGTCGAGTACGACATTCTCGAGCACCGCCCCGAAGCGCTTGCTGGCGGCATAGATCTCCGGCTCGGCCTCTTTCGACAGCTTGATGCATTTGGCGTAGCAGCCACCCTCGAAATTGAAGATGCCGTCCCCACCCCAGCCGTGTTCGTCGTCTCCGATCAAGGTGCGCTTCGGATCCGCCGACAGCGTGGTCTTGCCGGTGCCCGACAGCCCGAAAAAGATCGCTGCATCGCCCTTGGGCCCCACGTTAGCCGAGCAGTGCATCGGCATCACGCCTTTTGCGGGCAAATAATAGTTCAGCGTTGTGAATACCGACTTCTTCATCTCGCCGGCATAATAAGACCCGCCGATCAGGACGATCTTGCGGGCGAAATCGATCGCGACCACGTTCTCCGAGCGCACGCCGTGGCGTTTGGGATCGGCCCGGAAGCTTGGCATATCGATAATGGTCAGTTCGGGAACGAAATCCGCGAGCGCCGGGCTCTCGGGCCGGATCAGCAGGGTGCGGATAAACAGTGAGTGCCAGGCGAGCTCGGTGAATACGCGCGTCTTGATCTGGAAGCTGGGATCGGCGCCGCCGTAGAGGTCCTGCGCGAACAGCGTCATGCCTTCGGCATGCCTGAGGAAGTCGGTGTAGAGCGCTCCGAATTGTTCCGAGGTGATCGACTGGTTGCCGGCCCACCACATGTTCTTGTCGGTGGTGGCATCGCGAACCGTGAATTTGTCCTTTGGGCTGCGACCGGTGAAGTCGCCGGTATCGGCGCATAACGCACCATCGGCGGACAGCACCGCTTCCCCTGCAGCCAGTGAATATTGATAGAGTTGCGGCGCTCGCAGATTCCAGTGCACTCGCTTGAGATTTCTTAAGCCGAATTTATCGGCGCCGAAGGCGCCGTTACGTACACCCGTCTCTTGCACGGAAGAATCCTCCTCGAAGCCGCGTGTCTCGATGGCGCGAATCCCGCTTAAACGTGCCTCTGTCGCGGTGACCTTGAATATAGCCTTGCGGCCTCGGTCCGGCGACCTAATAGTGATGAACGCCGGGCTTGCCAAGCCGATCCCGCAGTATTTGGTTTATTCCATGGCCCCTTGATCGAGCCGGCCTATTCTCGCGTTGGCGGCGCCAGCATTCGTGCGCATTTCAATGGCGCGGGAGACATTATCGGCGCGACAATTGGTCTCGATCGCGCCGCCTAGCTGCTTTGATGCCTTATTGCGGCGCACAATTCGACGATTCGCCGGCCTGCAGATCGAGCCCATCAGGATCACAACCGGCGCAGCGCCAATCGGCGGCCTCGGCGCCGAGCAGCTTGGTCGCGTATAGACTGTTCGTGTCGCGATGATCGGAGTTGATGTGCTCGATCGCCTCCTGTTCAGATTGCAGCAGCGCGCCGGCATCTGAAATATCGGTCAGAAACTGTTCGGGCTTGAGATCCACGATTCTGCCAAATCCGGCTACCAGATGGATTGCGCTCGGCCGGATGCGGTAGAAGGAAAAATCTTGAAATTCTACAAACCTTTCAGCGGACGGATGGGTGTTGAGGTAGCGCCGGCGCAAGATATCCTCATCGGAGGCAACGGCTTCTTCGGCGCGGCCCATCAGCATGATTCGCGATCCCTCCAGCGGATCGCCTTCGGCCCGCTCGTCGAGCATGAGCGAGACCCTGCTATCATCAAGGATGTTTCGGGTGTGCACTGCCAGCCGCGAAATCAGTAGGATCGGCGAGCCATCGGGATGGGTTGCGACATTCACTAGCGAGCAATAGGGATCACCGCTGCCGGTCATCAGGGTCGCCAAGGCCCCCTGCCGGCTGCGACGAAGCAGCGAGCGAGCCAGCCTGCCAGCATCAAAATCAGCGGTAGGCTGCATCACTCGTGTTCCCGCATCTCATTGCAAAGAAGGCCTTTTTCGGGCAGAATGAGTATCTATATGGACTGGACATCCGGGTTTTTGCCCGGCGTTTTAAGGAACTGGTCACACTTCAGCCCAGCTTGCATTGCTCGTTGACCAGGCTCGAGGCCCACTTATACGGCGCATCACCGATTGGCTCGCCGTTTCAGCAATCTAGAATCTGAAAGCAGGCTCATGCCCACAATCGCCTTGGTCGATGACGACCGCAACATTCTCACATCTGTGTCGATCGCGCTCGAAGCCGAGGGCTATCGCATCATGACCTACACCGACGGCGCTTCCGCGCTTGACGGCTTCCGCACCAGCCCGCCGGATCTTGCGATCCTTGATATCAAAATGCCGCGCATGGATGGCATGGAGACCTTGCGGCGGCTAAGGCAGAAGTCCGATCTCCCGGTGATCTTCCTGACTTCGAAGGATGAGGAGATCGACGAGCTGTTCGGGCTCAAAATGGGCGCTGACGATTTTATCCGCAAGCCCTTTTCGCAGCGGCTGCTGGTTGAGCGCGTGAAGGCCGTGCTGCGCCGCTCGGCGCCAAAAGATCCCACTGCCGTACCAAAGGAAACCGACGCCAAGGCGCTCGACCGTGGACTGTTGCGCATGGATCCCGAGCGTCATACCTGCACCTGGAAGAACGAGGCGGTAACGCTGACAGTGACGGAATTTCTGATCCTGCAGGCACTGGCGACGCGCCCGGGCGTGGTGAAAAGCCGCAATGCGCTGATGGACGCGGCCTACGACGATCAGGTCTATGTCGATGATCGCACGATCGACAGCCACATCAAGCGACTGCGCAAGAAGTTCAAGGTGGTGGACGACGATTTCGAGATGATCGAGACGCTTTATGGCGTAGGCTACCGCTTCAAGGAGACCTGATTGCGTGACACTTGAGAGTGCGGTTTGTTTGACTGACGCCGCCGCTCATTTCGGTTACAATGCGAGCCGACGAGCCTGTTAAAGACACAATCGAACCAACCGGCAGTTTTGGCCATTGCTTGATCGAACGCAGCCTGACTCACGCTTGAATGCCGTGGACGTTTCTTCGTCCGCCGCCTTCAACACCGCTGGCGCCGAAAACCCGACGGCGCAACGCTGGGAGCGTCCTCTCGACTGGCTGCGCCGCGCCGGCCAGTTTGTCTTTGCCCTCAGCTTCTCCAGTCTCACCCGCCGGATCGTTTCCTTGAATCTGGCCGGCCTCGTCGCATTGGTAGCGAGCATTCTTTATCTATCGCAATTCCGCGCCGGCTTGATCGACGCGCGGGGGCAAAGCCTTCTGGTGCAGGCCGACATCATTGCCGGCGCGATCGCCGCCTCGGCGACCATGGACACCAACACCATCACCATCGATCCCGACCGGCTGCAGGATCTGAAGCCTGGCGAAACCTATGGCGCGCCCGACGAATTTTCCGGGCTGGATTTTCCGATCAATCCTGAACGGGTCGCGCCTGTGTTGCGGCGATTGGTTTCGCCTACCAAGACCCGCGCCCGCATTTACGATCGCGACGGCGGCCTCATTCTCGACAGCCGCAGTCTTTACGGCCGTGGCGACGTGCTGCGTTTTGAATTGGCGCCGCCGGCGTTCGAGAAGCCGGGCATCGCCGAACGGACGATGATCGCGGTCCGCACCTGGCTGAACCGCGGCGACTTGCCGCTCTATCGAGAGCTCGGGCCGGAGAACGGCAACGGTTATCGGGAAGTCGCGGACTCGCTGAAGGGACAGAAAAGCAGCGTGGTGCGGGTCAACGATCGAGGCGAGGTGATCGTCTCGGTCGCGGTGCCGGTGCAGCGGTTCCGCGCGATCCACGGCGCCTTGATGCTTTCGACCCAAGGCGACGACATCGACCAAATGGTGACCGCCGAGCGGCTTGCGATTCTGAAAGTCGGCGGCGTGGCTTCCGCCGTGATGATCATGCTTTCGTTGCTGCTGGCGAGCACTATCGCCGGCCCGGTGCGGCGGCTTGCGGACAGCGCCGAGCGCGTCCGCCGCCGTATCCGCACACGCGTCGAAATTCCGGATTTCACTCGCCGCCGCGACGAGATCGGGCATCTTTCCGGCGCGCTGCGCGACATGACCGATGCGCTTTACAATCGCATCGAGGCGATCGAGATGTTCGCCGCCGACGTCTCCCATGAACTGAAAAACCCGCTGACGTCGCTGCGCTCGGCGGTGGAAACGCTGCCGCTGGCCCGCAGCGAACACAGCCGTTCGCGGCTGCTTGCGGTGATCGAGCACGACGTCAAACGGCTCGATCGGCTGATCTCGGACATTTCCGATGCCAGCCGGCTGGACGCCGAATTGCAGCGGCAGGATATGACTCCGGTTGATCTTCGCCGCCTGCTGACGACTCTGACTTCGGTCGCCAACGAAACCAGGCTCGGCCACGACGTCCGCGTCGACATCCGTTTCGAAGGCCGCGGCGCTGCCGATAGCTTCTCGGTACCTGGCCATGACTCCCGGCTCGGACAAGTAATCTCCAATCTGCTGGTCAACGCCCAGTCGTTCTCCAACGCCGGTGGCAAGGTGCATATTGTCTGCCGCCGCGTGAGATCGGAAATCGAAATTGTCGTCGATGACGACGGGCCGGGGATCCGCGACGATGCGCTGGAGCGCATCTTCCAGCGCTTCTACACGGATCGGCCGCATCAGGGTTTTGGGCAAAACTCCGGGCTAGGCCTGTCGATATCGAAGCAGATCATCGAGGCGCATGGCGGGCGCATCTGGGCGGAAAATCGTCCTGGTCCGGTCGGCGAGGAGGGTGAAGCCACTGTGGCTGGCGCCCGGTTTGTGGTCAGGTTACCGGCGCCATGACCCATACGGGTGATGCAACCGTACATGCTTCCGCGGTGCTGGTGGACAATCGCGCGGTGCTGATCCGCGGCCCTTCGGGCTCGGGCAAATCGCATCTGGCATTCGATCTCATCCTTGCGGGGCGCGCCGGGCAAATACCAAAAGCCATGTTGATCGGCGACGATCGCGTCCATCTGCAGGCCAGCAACGGACAACTGGTGGTGCGGCCGGCTTGCGAATTGGCCGGTCTGATCGAGATACGCGGGCTCGGTATTCGCCGGTGCGAATTCGCCCGGCAAGCCCTCGTGGGGCTGGTTGTCGATCTCTGTGCTGATGATGCCGAGCGCCTCCCGCCCCCCGAGGCGCTGCAGACGAACGTTTGCGGTGTTTTGATACCTCGAATACCTGTCGGACGGGGGTTTACGGCCCTTCCCATCGTCTTGGCTGCGCTGATCATGGCCGCGAGTTCATCATCCGAGCAGCCCTCGGTGGATTGTTCGAAGGGAATTGGTAACCATATGAGCCCCAATATCGCCACCGAATAGACCGGCCCAGCCTCCTATCAGCCTAATTGCCGGGAGAATCGCGAAGATCGCCTCTTGCGCGGGGGCTCTGGATGGTCAAAGTGGCGCGTTCGTGCGGTGCACCAAAAGCACCCGCGAGGAGTTTCCGATGATTGGTCTAGTGCTTGTGACCCATGGGCGCCTTGCCGACGAATTCAAGGCGGCGCTTGAACATGTCATGGGTCCGCAAAAGCAAATCGAAGCCGTCACGATTGGAGCCGAGGACGACTCTGATCTGTGCCGAAGCGACATTATAGAAGCCGTCAATCGGGTGGACAGTGGGGACGGCGTGGCTATCCTCACCGACATGTTCGGCGGCACGCCTTCCAATCTCGCGATCTCCTGCATGAGCCGCCCGAAAGTGGAAGTGCTCGCCGGTATCAATCTTCCAATGCTGGTCAAACTCGCCAAAGTTCGAGAAGAGCGCTCGCTTCCAGACGCGATTGCCATGGCCCAGGAAGCCGGCCGTAAATACGTCACCATCGCCAGCCGGGTCCTCGCCGGCAAATGAGCGACGACGAAGTTCCCTCGCCTGAAAACGAGGCGAGCCCAAGTATCCCCGCGGGCGCAATTACCAGGGAACTTTCGATCATCAACAAACGTGGCCTTCACGCCCGCGCTTCAGCCAAATTCGTTCAGCTGGTGGAGCGCTTCAATGCCGACGTCTGGGTGACACGCGGCAATGAAACCGTCGGCGGCACCTCGATCATGGGGTTGATGATGCTGTCGGCGGCACCGGGAACCACAATCGTCGTCTCCGCTGCCGGACCGGACGCTGCAGTCGCGATCGAGGCCATCACCGAACTCGTCGGCAGCAAGTTCAACGAGGAAGGCACCTGAGCACCCTCTCGTCCGCTGTGGTGTGGAGAAAATAGAACAACTTCTATTTCGCCGGTGGTGCGATATAGATCTTCCAGCTGACCGCCGGACCAGGACGCGAGTGGAAGAACCGCCGCGTGGTGATGGTGAGATGCTCGGCGTTAGTCGCGTTCGCCGCCATCCATGCCTCGCAGATCGGCAGCCGCCAGTCCGAGGTGTCGCAAATTCCGATGAACCCGAACCGCTTGGCCTCCTCCATTGAGGTCAGCCCTGACGACCAGAGCTCACCCGGCGTGAACGGCGCGGGGTGATCGGGACTGTAGAAGGTCATGGGCTCACCAATCTCGGTGGTGCCGGCGACGACCGCCCATCTGTTATGGAAACGCGTGTGCCAGGTTTCCGTCAGCTCGCGGGCAAGCTGAGATCGCGCGATATAACTTGAAGCGCCATTCGGATTTTCCGCCATCTCGCGCGCGGCGATGTAGGGCGATGCCGCCAATGCGGCCAGCGTCAAGGCTAGCCAGATCGCGGCGATATTGAACAGCGCCATCCTTTGCAGGCGCAACCACGGCATCGCGACCAGCGCGAGCGGTGTCAGAAAGAACAGCGAGATTCCCCAATCAGTCTTCATGTACACCGTGAAAATCAACCCGCCGATCGGCGGTCCGATCGCGACCACGATCTGGACGATCCAGATATTGAGCGCCTGAGACGTATCCACGCCCGCATTCGCGCCACGGGACCATGCGCGCCTGAACAGCGCCGAGGGTCGGCGCATCAGCATCGCGCGCCAGGGCGGCACCCATGCCAACGCGAGCGCGGCCAGAGCCAAGGGAGCCAACAGCAGCGCCACGTTGTGGCCGATATAGCCGGCCACGAGTTGCGCGCTTTGGGCGCGGCTGGAGAGGCTGTAGACGTCCCCGGCATAGGTCAGCGGAACGAAATTCACTGCTTTCAACCAGACCAGATGCGGGATCATGACTGCAACTAGCGCACCAATCGCGACCCACGGCGCCGGCGAGCCCAGGAATTTCAGTCGCTCAGGATGACACAGCGCGGCGAGCCCGATCGCGCCGATCATGGTCAGCACCCAATATTTCGTCATCAGCGCCAGCGCGCCGGCGAGCCCCAGCCACAGGCCGGATTTCACGCTGCATTTCTCAAACGCATTCAAATAGGCCAGCACCAACAGCGGCAGTGTCACAAGCTGCAGCAGATCGGGGTTGTACTTGAATCCCTTGAAATTGAAGATCGGATAGAGTGCGAGCATCACCACGACAAAGAAGGCGCGACGCCGATCGACCACGTGCAGGCTGATCAGCCAGCAGATCACCAGCCCGCAACCGAGCGTCGCCATCGCCAACGCATAAGTGGCCCAGTCGGCGACCGGGAACAGGGTGAACCAAAGACCCGCCACCCATCCCGCCAGCGGCGGATGCTTGCCGTAGCCGAGCTGGAATTTCTGCCCCCAGGCAAACGCCTCCGCGACGTCCATATGGACATCCTGCGCCGCCTTGAGGTTGATCAGGATGAATGTCCAGAGCACGGCATGCAGCGTGGCAAAGCCGATCACCAGCCACAGCCCGCTGTTGGGATCGCTCGCGCGCGCCGCTAGCCACGCCGCCGCCCGCCGGATGATCGGCCGATGGCGCGCACGCGAGACCACGGGCAAAACCGAGGCAGTTGTCATGGGTTGTGCGTAGCGCGTTTTTGCCAGAAGTGGAATCGGCTTGGCGCGGAGATGTGCCGCAAAAACAGCGCATTATGGTTGCCGCACGGGGACACCAATGCTATCCCGCGCCCATGACATCCATCCCTATCTCGAACATCCGCAACTTCGCCATCGTTGCGCATATCGACCATGGCAAATCGACGCTGGCCGACCGCCTGATCCAGCAAACCGGCGGCTTGCAAGCGCGCGAGATGAAGGAACAGGTGCTCGATTCCATGGATATCGAGCGCGAGCGCGGCATCACCATCAAGGCGCAGACGGTGCGGCTGAGCTATTTGGGCAAGAATGGTCAAAATTATATCCTCAACCTGATCGACACTCCCGGCCATGTCGATTTCGCCTATGAGGTTTCGCGGTCGCTCGCGGCGTGCGAGGGCTCGCTGCTGGTGGTTGACGCCAGCCAGGGCGTTGAGGCGCAGACGCTCGCCAACGTTTATCACGCGCTCGATGCGGGTCACGAGATCGTCCCGGTGCTGAACAAGATCGACTTGCCGGCAGCCGAGCCGGATCAGGTCAAGCAGCAGATCGAGGACGTGATCGGGATCGACGCCTCCGATGCAGTGATGATCTCGGCCAAGACCGGGCTTGGCATCGAGGACGTGCTGGAGGCCATCGTGCACCGGCTGCCCCCGCCCAAGGGAGACCCGGATGCCTCGTTGAAGGCGCTGCTGGTGGACTCCTGGTACGACGTTTATCTCGGCGTGGTGGTGCTGGTGCGGATCGTTGATGGCTCGCTGAAGAAAGGCCAGCGCATCCGGATGATGGGAACCAACGCCGCTTATGATGTCGAGCGCGTCGGTTTCTTCACGCCGAAGATGCAGCAGATCGAGGAACTCGGTCCGGGCGAGATCGGATTCATCACCGCCGCGATCAAGGAAGTAGCCGACACCCGCGTCGGCGATACCATTACCGACGATCGCAAGCCGATACGTGATATGTTGCCGGGCTTCAAGCCGGCAATCCCGGTGGTGTTCTGTGGACTGTTTCCTGTGGACGCCAACGATTTCGAGAGTTTGCGCGCGGCGATGGGCAAATTGCGTCTCAACGACGCCAGCTTTTCTTTCGAAATGGAGACCTCCGCCGCACTAGGTTTTGGTTTTCGCTGCGGCTTCCTCGGGCTGCTGCATCTCGAAATCATTCAGGAGCGGCTGCAGCGCGAATTCGATCTCAATCTGATCGCGACCGCCCCATCGGTCATCTACAAGATGCATCTGACCGATGGCCAGGTGATCGAGATTCACAACCCGATCGACATGCCCGATGTGGTGAAGATCGCGGAGATCGAGGAGCCCTGGATCGAGGCCACCATCCTGACACCCGACGAATATCTCGGCAGTGTCCTGAAACTGTGCCAGGATCGGCGCGGTTCGCAGAAGGAGCTGACTTACGTCGGCAATCGCGCCATGGTGAAATATGAACTGCCGCTCAATGAAGTGGTGTTCGACTTCTACGACCGGCTGAAGTCAGTCTCGAAAGGCTATGCCTCGTTCGATTATCATCTCACCGATTACAAACCGGCCGATCTCGTCAAAATGCAGATCCTCGTCAACAACGAGCCGGTGGATGCGCTATCGATGCTGGTGCACCGCCAGCGCGCCGAAGGCCGCGGCCGCGCCATGGTCGAGAAGATGAAGGAACTGATCCCGCCGCACATGTTCCAGATTCCAATCCAGGCGGCGATCGGCGGCAAGGTGATCGCGCGCGAAACCGTGCGCGCGCTGCGCAAGGATGTCACCGCGAAGTGCTATGGCGGCGACATCACGCGCAAAAGAAAACTTCTGGAGAAGCAGAAGGAAGGCAAGAAGAAGATGCGGCAGTTCGGAAAAGTCGACATTCCGCAGGAAGCCTTTATTGCCGCGATGAAGGTCGATAGCTGAGCAACCGCTCTCCCCCACCGCGACACAACCCAGCCCATTCTTCGGGAGCTAGCTGCAAGCTCGGCGAGGGCTGGATATTAAATGCAACCGCTCCAACGACCGTGATGCGTGGCCTTGTGCCTGACATCCACGCCCTTGGACCGGGCAGGCGAGCAACGTGGATGGCCGGCACAGGCCCGGCCACGACGGTGTGCTT
>VAZS01000302.1 GCA_005884855.1 Alphaproteobacteria bacterium
GTCCGAGCAGGCAGGGCCCGGTGACATCGCCAGGGCGGTGGCAGATCCTGTGGTGTTGCATTCTTTGAAGTGTGAACTGATTTCTGCTTCGGCGAGATGCTCCCACCTCTGCGCTTCGATTAAATATTTCGAACTGTGTACAGGGTCGAACACCGCGAACTGACGGAACAGAGAACTCATGGCGCGGCAATCCCGAATGTTTTTCACTGCAACCTCCCCACTCGTCATGAGCGCTTCAAGGATCGCCTGCTTGGGGTCCTTCGATCAGCGTCATGGTGGTGCAGATGGAAATCCAAATCCGCACTTCCCAAAAAATTTAAACCCGCCATCTCGGCCTTGGCGCCGATCGCGCTGGGCCCCGGTCAAGCCCCTCAAGGAGCATCAAAGCCCCCGACGGCCACAAAAAGGCTTAGCTGGTTGGAGGGCCTGAACCGGCCGTTGACTTGGACGTTAGACGCCGCAAGTTTTGGAGCGGGCTGGGATGATGCGGCCTTCTTGCGATACCCGCCGAAGCCGTCATAAACCCAGCCGAGTTGCGCCAGCCGCTCGTGCTCCACCCGCATCCCCCGGGCCATGTCGGGGATCGGCCAAAATCCGACAACTTCCTGTTGTTTTCGTGCCGCTTCCATTGCTTGCCCCTCTGATGGTTACGAAGACAGCCGTGATTTGGGTTAACAGGTCATTAATAACGACGCGCTGCAGAGCAAGACGGCTTGAATAAGCAGGCGCAACGCTCAAGGGTGACCAAGCTGGACCGGCTTGGCCGCTCGACGCGGGAGCTGCTGGACGATCCGCTTTGGGACACGACCTCATCGCAAGGGCGGCTGCTCTCGACTTTGCTGGCGGTCAATGCGGAGTTCGAGCGGGGAGTTGATCCGGAAGCGTACTGGCGAGGCCGCAAGCGTGCCAT
>VAZS01000303.1 GCA_005884855.1 Alphaproteobacteria bacterium
TGGACGGCACCCAGTCTGTGCTCGTCCTGGACGGCACCCAGGCTGTGGCGGGGTTCGTCTGGGACGGCACCCAGTATCGTCCACCTTCCTTGGCCGTAGCCAACGACGCGGCGACAAGGACCGCGACGGCTCCCATCGTGGCTGCCCTCAAAATATGCTGAAACATGCTCATCATGCTTCTCCTGTTCTAAAAAGAGTTTATCGGAGACCATCACTTGCTCGGTTTGGGGACCGCATGTGCGCCATTTGCGCGCGTCGGCCATCTGCGCACCGTCTCCGGCCCGGAGGAGCGAGAATATTCCCGTGAGGGCAGTTCCCGCTCGCGAACGCGCCGGGTTCGAATGCTTGGCACTGCGATCCTATTCCTCAAATGGAGGACCCTTACGTACTCTTTCGGAGTAGGACCAGCCGCTAAAGCTCTATGCCAATTGAGCGCCGAGACCCTATCGCCAAAAAGGTCGCCGGCCTTGACCATGACGTCACCGACATGGAGACCGATCCGGTACCGAGCCCTTTTGCGATCCTCCCGATGTTGTCGATTGAGACGTTTCGCTCTGATCGCTCAACGCTGCTGAGGTAGGTGCGGTTGATGCCGCACCCATGTGCCAAAGCTTCCCGCGTTAGCCCGGCCTTTGCGCGCAGGCGTCGCATGTTTTTGGCGAGAATATCCCGCAAATTTCCTTTGTGCGTCCGTTCAGGTCAGCATGAGCTTTCAGCCCCTGAAATACGCAATGATTCTTGCAATTTGCATTAGCGCGTCTAGAGCGTTGGCAACGGATTGGGCGGCTTGGCCTTTATCAAATGGCAGTCCATTGTGCGCTCAAGGCTGACACTGCGCTTTGTGCCACAAGCGGAAGTGAACGACCTATTCGATGACCTCGTCGGCGCGTGTGAGCAATAATTGCGGCATAGTCAGACCTAGCGCCTTGGCAGTTTTGAGGTTGATCACCAGTTCGAATTTGGTCGGTTGCTGGATGGGGAGGTCGGCGGGCCTGATGCCCTTGAGGATCTTATCCACGTAGGTCGCTGCGCGCCGAAAATTATCAAGGTGATCCGGTCCATAGGACATCATGCCACCGGCTTCGACATAGCCCCTGAACGAGTACGCTGTCGGCAGCCGGTTCTTGGCCGCTAGGTCCAAAAGCCGACGTTGCCCACTGTCGAACGCTCCGGTTACCAGCACGACCACCGCGTCCGCGCCGGCCTTGGACATCTTCAAGAACGCCATGTCGAAATCCTCAGGGCCTCGCGCCTCGACGACTTGAAGCTGCAGACCCAGCCTCTGTGCCGCGACATCTGCTTCCCTTCGGAAGCCCTGCATAGTGCGTTCTGGGGCGGAATCTGGCTTCAGAAGAAGAGCAATCCGACTGATCGACGGCACGGCCTCCTTGAGCAGTTCCACTAATTTGCCGACCAGATCCATGGAGATGTTCGACGAACCCGTGACGTTTCCGCCCGGCTGGGCCAAGCTGGTGACGAGCCCGTCCGCTACCGGGTCGCCGACAACGGCGAAGATAATGGGAATAGTCGTCGTCGCTTGCTTGGCGGCCAAGGCGCCGAGTGTGCCGCCCCCGGCCAAAATCACGTCGACCTTAAGCGCAACTAGTTCGGCCGCGAGAGCGGAGAATCGCTCGGGCTTCCCCTCGGCATCGCGATATTCGATCACCAAGTTGCGGCCCTCGGTATACCCTAGGTCACGCAGCGCTTGCAGAAAAGTGTTCCTCGGGCTCGGATCGACGCCAGCCATATCCATCGCCAAATAACCGATGCGAGCGGCTTTATCAGCTTGCTGGACCGCGGCAGGCAGCGGTCGACTCGCAACGGCGACAGCAACGAACGAAAGGAAGGTGCGGCGCCGCATGAGGTTCTCGCGAGCAAACACTGGGCTCACCTGTTGCTGTGCAGCGGCCACGTCGCGGCACTAGCCACAAGCGCCATAAATTCCGCCGTCGCATGACCACTCCCAAAGACCAGAATGCTGCAGTCTAGCTGTTCAAACTGGACACCTGGAAGACGTCCGGGACCTCGCGGAGGGAAATATCTTCGACTTCCGGAATGGATCATGGGCGTGACTTCGAACACGCGCCAGTCACTTCCGGTCTTTCGCCGGTAAGCAGACATGCTCGTGGCCAATCAGAATGTGTCAAAGGTGCCACGAGCGCTCGATGCTTATTCGATCACCTCGTCGGCGCGGGCTAGCAAGGTGGGCGGGAAGTTGAGGCCGACGGTTTTGGCCATCTTGAGGTTGAGTCGCTCTATGCGGACCGTGCTTTTTGACTTCCTCGACCCCTTAGTCGCTCAGCGTACCGACAGATGCGGGCTCGAGAACACTAGCATGGTCACCTGGCGTCACTCGGTTGCGACCATGCTCGAGCGTTCGCCGGATCGTGCGGTGCACGGACGCAAGTCAGACCCAGACCGCGAGTAGCCGATGGTAATCGAGCCTATGCCGCAAGACCACACGACACCGAGATTTCCCCATCGGCGAGGCGCGGCCGCAGATCCCGGCCACCGCTATCAAATGTGGTGCAAGAACAGTCTGGGAGAAGACATCTGCATCGGCTATTCGCAGTGCGCAACGTCGTTTCAGCAAATGATCGAGAGGCATCCGGTCTGGCACAGCTGGCGCGCGGTCGACCGTCAAACGCCGAAATGATCGCTGAAACGAAGTGGGA
>VAZS01000304.1:0-435 GCA_005884855.1 Alphaproteobacteria bacterium
GCATCACGTAACAAAGGCTTTCGAATGATCGGCCGTATCGCTCTGCTCGCATCAATGGTGTTGACTCCGTGCGTGCTGGTCTCCGCTCGCGCGGCGGCGCAGGACGTTCCCGGCATCGAAATATGCACGGTCGAAAAGACCATGGAGCGCCGCACTAGCTGCCTGCAGAGCAACATCGACTTCCTGCAGAAGACGATTATCAAACTCGCCGCTGACCATCAGCAAAAACTCGATGCGGCCAACCGGCAGCTCGAATCCGTGAAAAGCACGGTCGCTTCCCTGCAGAAGATCGTCGACGAACTGCAGGTGGCGCAAAAGAAAGCGGCCGAGGACCAGAACAGGAAAGCCGCGCCGGCGCCGGCTGCAAAGGAGAGTTCGCCGCCAGCAAAAGATAGTGCCAAGTGATGGCTAGCTTGATCTATTGCAGCCGCTCGC